>CAIVXP010000246.1 GCA_903909905.1 Akkermansiaceae bacterium | reverse complement strand
GGGAATGTAACTCCTTCAAAATCAAAGAGTGGTGCTCGAAAGAGGACTCGAACCTCCACGGGTCTCCCCACTAGATCCTTAGTCTAGCGCGTCTACCAATTCCGCCATCCGAGCATCGGTTGGTTGGGGCGGGTTTTTTAATGAGCGGACCGGCAGCTGGCAAGAGAATCTTTTGGGAAATTTTGGGTCATGGCGGATTCACCCGTTCTGGCTTGATTCCCGCCGCGCAAGTCGAAGCATCGGACCAATTACTCGCCATGGAAACCATTCGCATTGAATCGGTCGTTAAGACCTTCGGCAGTGTCAGCGCTCTTGATGGCATCGACCTCGAGGTTCGCTCGGGCGAGTTGTTTTTCCTGCTTGGTGCATCGGGCTGCGGCAAGACGACCTTGCTGCGCTGCATTGCCGGATTGGAAACACCGACGAGCGGGCGTGTATTTTTCGGCGAACGCGATGTCACCCAAATGCCGCCGCACCGTCGCGAGGCGGCGATGGTGTTTCAGAGTTACGCGCTATGGCCGCATCTCACGGTCGCGCAAAACATCGCCTTTGGCTTGGAGGAAAGAAAGGTACCGAAAAAGGAAATCGCCGCACGCGTCGAGGCGGCCTTGGCATCGGTGCAGCTCGAGGGATTTGGCGCACGCTCGATCGATCAGATGTCGGGCGGTCAGCAACAGCGCGTTTCACTCGCACGGGCCTTGGTGGTGAAGCCCAAGTGCCTTTTGCTCGACGAGCCATTGTCGAATCTCGACGCGCAACTCCGCGTGGAAATGCGCCGCGAGATTCGCCGCATCGTGAAGGACAACGGGCTTACGGCGATCTATGTGACGCATGATCAGGAAGAAGCCCTCGCCATGGCCGATCGCATGGCGGTGCTTGCCGGTGGTCGCATCGCACAAGTGGGCACGCCCGAGGAAATTTACCGGAACCCACGCAGCGCGCATGTCGCCCGTTTCATTGGCGAAACCAATTTCATCGACGCGGAGATTTCCACCATCGAAGGCGCACACATCACCACCCGCAGCAGTGCTGGATGCTTCACCGGTCGCATCAGCGATCCCAAGTGGACGCCCAAGATCGGCGACAAGGTAAGGCTTTCGATCCGCCCCGAAGCATGGCGCCTGAATGCCAGCGATGGCGAAAACACGCTCACCGGAATCATCAGCGAGCGAACTTACATGGGTCAGCGCATCCAGTACTGGGTCGATACACCGATAGGTCGACAACAGGTCGTCGAGATGAACCCGCACCTGATCCACGAACCCGGCAGTGATGCCAAGGTGATGCTTCATTCGCGTAAGGATGATGTGGTGATCCTCAAACCATGAAACTCCGGGCCTTTATCATCTTTGCGTTGCTGGCAGCGATCGTCGCGCTGCCGATGCTCTTGCGTCGTGAGACTGCGACGAGCAAAGCCTCGCGCGCGGATGACCGCTTAGTGATTCTCACCCCGCACAACGAATCGATCCGCCAGGAGTTTGGCGAAGCCTTTGCCGAATGGTGGAAACATTCGACTGGGCGCACGATCCATGTCGATTGGCGCTCGCCCGGCGGCAGTTCGGAGATCCGCATGGTGCTCGACGCCGCATTCAAGGCAGCGGAAGAGACCGGCCGCGAGGGCATTGGCATCGATGTGTTTTTCGGCGGCGGAGAGCCCGATTTTG
>CAIVXP010000245.1 GCA_903909905.1 Akkermansiaceae bacterium | reverse complement strand
GCAAATGCGTGACCTCGACCTGATGTTGCGCTCGCAGCTCGATTATGGCGGTGAGAGTGGTTGCTTAGTGACGGCGGTCGTTCCCGGATCGCCCGCGGAGGCGGCAGGGCTGCAGCAATGGGATGTGATCATTTCGCTCGATGGCAAATCCATCCAATCGTCGAACCAATTGTTCAGCCTCATCCAAGGCTCACGTGTCGGCGGAACGGTCGCGATCGAAGTGTGGCGCGGCGGGTCGATCGTAAAACTTCAGGCAAAAATTGCTGAGAGTGACGTTGATCAAGCCGTGCCGCCGGGCAAATGATCGTTTTTAGGCATCGTATAGTCCATCACATGTTCCCCTCATGAAAGCTCCTCATTGGTTTTTGGTTCTCGCCGGAGTTCTGGCCGTCTCTGCAGTTGCGCTGTGGTTCATCCGCCCCGGTGTGCCGCAAAAATCGCAGGATAAGCCGCAAGCACCGGCACTTATGCCGACGCCCGCCGAGCCTGCGCCGAGCACTGAGCCAATCGCACCCGAAGCGCCGCCCGTGCAGAAGGCCATCGTCGCGAGCGATGCAAATCCCGCGGAGCTGATTAGGCGCATCGCCGCCGCGTTGGAGTCGGGTGATGTCTCGGCGCTGGAAAAACTTTTAGGCGATACTCGTCATGACGATGCAAGCCGTGAGGCATTGCGCAGTCTGCTCGCCTTGAAGCCAAAGCTCGCGCAAGGCGGCGGCATCCGCGAGGTGGGCGAGTTGGAGTTGAACAAGCGCACGCGCTGGGTGCTCGAGCTTGAGGGTGGTGGTCGCATGGTGCTCGATTTGATCAATGATGCAGGACTGTGGTCGGTGGAAAAATTTGTTTTGCCCGCGCAAGAGGCGGCAACAACGGCACAGAATGATTCGCTCGCGGTGGCTGATGCGTTTTTGCAGGCGGTGTTGAACCAGAAGTTCGAAATCGCCCGCATGCATGTGGACCCGAAGTCGGTGAGCGATGCAAAGATCGCGGGGCTATGCATACTTTTCGAAGAAGGTATGTATCAACTGCGCAAATCGAAGCCGCTGCGCTCGATGCTGCAAAAGCCGGATCTCGCTGGCTATCTCGCCAACATCGAGGCGACCGACGGATCCCAGGACGCGGGTATTGCGCTGACGCTGAAAAATTCCAGCAGCCCGGCCAAATGGCTTGTGAGTGAGATCAACCTCGACCGCCTGCTTGCGGATTACGCGCGGCGCGTTGCGGGCGGCGATGTCTATTACTCGCCCTTGGTGAAGAACCCCGCGGGTGGTGACACGCTGGCACTTTATTTTGGCTTTGATGAGGATGATGTGAATCCTCGAACGAAGAGGCAGCTGGAGATCGTGTCGAAAATATTGCGCGCCGATCCCGACAAAAAAATCACGCTGAGCGGCCACACTGATGCGCTCGGAACAAGGGACTACAATGACGATCTCTCTGGTCGCCGCGCCGCAGTGGTGCGCGATCTGCTCATCGAAGCCGGTGTTTCCGCTACGCAGATCGTGACGGTCGCGAAGGGATCGAGCCAGCCGCGCAGGCCGAATGTGACAGAGGGTGGTGTCGACAACCCCGATGGCCGCAAGGTCAACCGCCGCACTGAGGTTTACCTCGATTTCTAACAGAAAACCGTTTTGTCGTCGTTGCCACATTTACGAAACCGACACGCGGCAATGGCGCTGCGCGTATTTTGCG
>CAIVXP010000244.1 GCA_903909905.1 Akkermansiaceae bacterium | reverse complement strand
TGAAACGCCACAAGGTGGCTGGTTTATTCAAATAGATTTCGGGCGGAAACGGAAAAAGTGTTCGGCGGCTTCGTTGGTATGACGCGCAAGTTCGTCGGGCGATTCACCGCGCAGCGTGGCTGCCTTCTCGGCCACATGACGTACGAAAGCCGGCTCGTTGCGCTGGCCCCGATGTGGCTCAGGCGCGAGATAGGGCGAATCGGTTTCGAGCATGAAGGTACCCGCCGGGCAACGCAGCAGCGTGTCGCGGATCGCCTGCGCGCTCTTGAAGGTCAGCACGCCGCCAAAGGAAACCAGCCCGCCGAGCTCGATCACGCGCGAGGCTTCCTCCCAGGATCCGGCAAAGCAATGGAACACCGCACGGACGCTGCTGTGGTGTCGGCGGTAGATTTCCAAGGCATCCTCAAAGGACTCGCGGCCGGCGGCGTCGCGCGTGTGGATGACCACATTAAGCCCGGCCTTCGCGGCGAGTTGGAAGTGGCGTTCGAGAAAATCGCGCTGGCGTTCGCGGAAATTTTCATCGGTCCACCCCTCGGGCGCGGGATGATAATAATCGAGGCCGGTCTCGCCGATCGCGCAGACCCGCGGATCAGTGACAAGTGCGGCAAGTTGCTCCGGCGCATCGTCCGGCGCGTGGTGCACATCGCAGGGGTGGATGCCAATGCAGGCATGGGCTGCCGGATGCGTGGCGATTTCAAGATTCGCGGGCACATCATCGAGGCAAGTCGCCAGCGTCACCATGCGGTCGATGCCGGCGGCGAGCGCGCGATCGATCAAGCCCGGCACTTCGTCTTTCGAAAAGCGGTGCGACGCAAGATGGCAGTGGGAGTCGATGAACATGGATCAACGATTCAAGGCCCGCAGAAGACCACGCACTTTGTCGAAGTCCTTCACGCCAGGTGACGACTCCGCGCCGGATGCCACATCAAGCGCCGATGGGTGAAGCATTTCAGCCGCACTCGCGGCGTTCTCGGGTTTGATCCCGCCCGCGAGAATGAGCGGCAGTTGCGGGTGCTTTGATTTGAAATCAAGCGCGGTGTTCCAATCAAATGTCTCGCCGGTGCCGCCATAAACGCCGGGTGCGTGAGCATCGAGCAGGACAGCGGCCGCGAGGAAATTTTCCACGCGTTCGAGGTCGGCATGCGTTTTCACGCCGATCGCCTTGATGAACGGAATGCCGGCCTCGCGCAGTGCCGCGGCATCGGCGGGAGTCTCATCGCCGTGCAGTTGTACAAGATCGAGCAGACCCTCGCGAACGAGGCTGAGCTGCAATTCGGCCGGCGCGTTCACGAACACACCGATGCGCAAAATGCGGCCTTCGAGGGCCTTCAGCCATCCAGCCTCGGTGTTTGCGACATGGCGCGGCGAGCCCGACCAAAAGTTCACACCAATCGCATCCACGCCGAGCTCAACGAGCCTTTCCGCGTCAGCCGCATTGGTGACGCCACAGATCTTGAGCGACACGCTTTGGTGATCGAGAAAGGATTCGAGCCGGCTCATGCGTCGCAGACTATGCGATAAGGACCGGTTTGGCATTCGCAAATTTCAACTCATCAATTCCTCGCTCTATGCGGTGTTTGATAGGCTAAATGGTTCTTGACGCACACGCCGTGGGCCCATGTCTTGATGCCATACGCCGAATGTCATTTCACCCGGCTTCAAACAGCGTCAATCACCCATGCAACCCGACCCGCAAGACCATCAAGACTTCATCCACAGCGAGGAATTCCTCCAAGGCCTGATGAAGCGTCAGCTCCGCCTTTCCATCGCCTGCGCCTCAGCCTTTCTCCTGCTTTTGCTCGGGCTGCCGCTGCTCAATTACCTCGTACCCGACTTCATGGCCCAACGCGTCGGCGGCTTCACCTTGAGCTGGCTGGTGCTGGGCGTGCTGTTCTTTCCCTATGTCTGGATCATTGCCCGCTGGTTCATCACCCGCTCGATGGCCCTCGAAGCCGCCGAGGTCGAACTCGCCCGCGAAAACAATCGCAAGAATTCCTAACCCACCTCAACGATCATGGACTTTTCACAAATCAATCCCTGGATCCTCGCCCTTTCATCGATCACCGTGGTGGTCACTATTTGGATGGGCTTTCGTTCGGCCAAGTCATCAAAGTCGGCCTCCGATTTCTTTGTCGCCGGCCGCTCGGTGTCGGTCGGTTGGAATGCCTCGGCGATTTCCGGTGAATACCTCAGCGCCGCGAGCTTCATGGGCATTGCCGGCATGGTGATGTCTGCTGGCTACGACGCGCTCTGGTACCCGGTGTGTTATGCCTGCGGCTATCTTTTCCTGCTGCTCTTCATCGCCGGACCCCTGCGGCGCTTTGGCGCGTACACGATTCCGGATTTTGCCGAAGGTCGCTTTGATTCGCCGCTCTTCCGCCGCATCGCAGTGTGCTTCGTGCTCTTCATCGGTTTCTTTTATACGATGCCACAAATGAAAGGCGCGGGCGTCACGCTTTCCTACATCCTTCCCGGCCTGCCCTACTGGGTCGGAGTGGTGGTGGTCGGCGCGGTGATCACACTCAATGTCGCACTCGGAGGCATGAAGGGCATCACGCTGGTGCAGGCGGTGCAGTATTGGATCAAAATGTTTGCGATCTCGCTGCCGATCTTCGTGCTGCTTTCGGTCTATGGCGGATACGGAAAAAATATTTCGCTCAATGATGCCACCGCGCCACCTGCCATCGAGCGAAGCATCGATGCAAGCGAGCACGCCCGCAAACCGCTGCCGGAAAAAGCGCCGAAGGATGATCAATGGATCACACCATTCGGTCCGCTCACGACCAAGGCAGCCAAAGCCGCGGG
>CAIVXP010000243.1 GCA_903909905.1 Akkermansiaceae bacterium | reverse complement strand
CGTCACCGCTTCGATTTATCGAAAGCCGCATCGAAGGCCAAACCGCTGACCGGGAAATCCAAACTGCGCACAAAGGATGCAGCTTCGCCTCCACCGTGCACGCGATCCATGCGGATGTCCTCCCACTCGACCGAAAGCGGGCCGCCGTAGCCGATGTCATTAAGCGCGATGATGATGTCTTCAAACTCAATGTCACCACGGCCGGGTGAGCGGAAATCCCAGAAGCGGCGCGTGTCACCAAAGTTGGTGTGACCACCAAAAACGCCTACTGAGCCGTCACCGCGACCCCACCACACATCCTTGATGTGCACGTGATAAATGCGCTCGGAAAACTCGCGGATGAATTTCACATAATCCACCCCTTGGTAGCCAAGATGCGAGGGGTCGTAGTTGAATCCAAAGCGCTTGTGATGCCTCACCGCCTCGAGCGCACGCTTGGCCGATGCGATATCAAAGGCAATTTCGGTCGGATGCACCTCAAGCGCGAAATTCACATTCGCTTTCTCAAAGGCATCAAGGATCGGCAGCCAACGCTTAGTAAAATCCTTATAGCCCTTGTCGTAGTACTCCTGCGAAGTCGGCGGAAATGCATAAATCGAATGCCAAATCGACGAACCGGTGAAGCCGTTGACCACTGCCGGAATGACCGCCTCATCACCCAAAGGCCTCGCATCAAAAAACGCCCGCGCCGCCTTGGCTGTCGTGATCATTTTTTTGGCCGCACGCTTGCGCACCCCCTCAGGCTCACCGTCACCCCACACATCGGACGGCAAAATCGCCTTGTGCCTCGCATCAATCAAATCGCACACAGCCTGACCCACAAGATGATTGGAGATCGCATGACAGGTCAGCCCGTAATCCGCTAACAACTCCCACTTCTCGCGCACGTACCCCTTGCTCGATGCAGCAGCATCGACATCAAAATGATCGCCCCAACAGGCAAGCTCCAGTCCGTCGTAACCCATCTCGTAGGCAAGCGCGGCAAGTTTCTCGAGCGAAAGGTCGGCCCACTGGCCGGTGAAGAGTGTGACGGGGCGTGACATGATGATTGTTGGATTGCGAATAGAGAATCCAGACACCCCGACCACTCATCAATCCAAATCATCACGCCACGCCAACGCGATCACGTCATGAGGGTAATTCTCAGGTTCTGAAATGTTCTCGTGAAAACGCGATTTTTTCCGCACGCCCAAGTCTAGGGAGCGACTTGTGCTGCGCTACAAAGGCACAAGACGCAAAGAACCCACTGCATTCGCCATCTGAATCGCCAAACCGGGCCGGGCATTGACCTCCATCATTAGCGGCCCAGGTCCTGATCGATCATGAGATCCACCCCATGATAACCCAAAAGCACCCCCCATTTTCCATGCTTGGCAGGATCTTTATTCCTGTAAAAATTGCAACCATGCAGACCGCATCCTACCTCAAGGATCTCTTCGGGCTTACTGGCAAAACCGCTGTCATCATCGGTGGCACGGGAGAACTCTGCGGCACCATGGCCGTCGGCCTCGCACGCGCCGGCGCGGAAGTCGTGCTCGGCGGCCGCATCCCCGAAAAAGCCGAGAAACGCCTCGCAGAAATCGAATCGTTCGGCGGCGATGGATACTTCGTCCCTGTCGATGTGACTTCGCGCGACTCACTCCACCACCTGCTCGACACCGTCCTCGAACGCTCGGGCAAGGTCGACATTCTCATCAATGGCGCGGGCACCAATTCACCCACTCCGTTTCTCAACATCCCGGAAGAGGAATACCAACGCATCATCGACACCAACCTCACCGCCATCTTCCGCGCCTGCCAGGTCTTCGGACGATATTTCCTCGATCAAACCCAACCGGCATCGATCATCAATCTCGGCTCAATCTCCGGCCTCAATCCGCTCTCGCGCGTCTTCACCTACTCGGCCTCCAAAGCTGCGGTCCACAACCTGACCCGCAACCTTGCACGCGAATGGGCCGACAAGGACATCCGCGTCAACACACTCGTACCAGGATTCTTCCCCGCCGAACAAAACCGCAAGGTGCTCGACGAATCCCGCGTCCTCGACATCCTGCGCCAAACCCCAGCCTCGCGCTTCGGCAATGCCGAGGAACTCATCGGCGCCACACTCTTACTCGCCTCATCCAAGGCCGGCTCATTCATCACCGGAGCCGAAATGATCGTCGACGGTGGATTCCACGCGATGACGATTTGATCATCACCAATTTCAAAAACAAAAAAACGCCCGACTCCTTTTCGAAGTCGGGCGTTTGTTTTGAATGATCAGAGCTTATTCGCCGAGACCGAAGCGCACGAAGCGGGTCACCGTGAAGGTGTCGCCGAGCTCCTTGCCCTTGGCTTCGAGGAATTGCGTAACGGTGACCTTGTCGTCCTTCACGAATGCCTGCTCAAGGAAGCAGTTCTCAGCATAGAATTTGCCGACCTGACCCTTGAGGATATTCTCGATGATGTTTGCTGGCTTGCCGCTGTCGGCAAGGCGCGCACGGAAGATTTCCTTCTCGGCTTCAACGACCGACTCAGGGATGTCGTTGCGCGACAGACCCTTGGGCGCGCAAGCGGCGATGTGCAAGGTGAGGTCCTTGACCATGTCGCGGAAGGCATCGCTCTTCGCCGACTCGGGCTTGGTGGTGCCGACTTCGATGAGCACACCAACCTTGCCTGGAGGGTGGATGTAAAAGGAAATGACACCACCGGAAGCGGCATCAAAACGCACGTACTTGCGAAACTGGAGGTTTTCACCCACTTCCACGACCTTGGCCTTGACGGTGTCCTCGATGCTGTAATCACCCATCGAAACGGCCAGCGCCGCAGCGTGATCGGCCGCGTTGGCGGACTGAAGAGCGTCGGCGATCTGGTTGACGAAGGCCTGGAAATTTTCATTCTTCGAAACGAAGTCGGTCTCGCAGTTAACCTCGAGCAAGATGCCCGAAGCGCCATTTGCAGCAACGCGGGCGGTGATGATGCCCTCGTTGGCGGCGCGATCGGCCTTGGCACCAGCCTTGGCGATGCCGCGCTCGCGGAGCAGCTTGATGGAAGCTTCAAGATCGCCGTTGGTTTCAGTGAGGACCTTCTTGCAGTCCATCATCCCAGCATTGGTCTTGTCGCGGAGTTCTTTGACAATTGCAGCAGTAATCATGTGTGAAATTTGAGTGAGGTTGTTGTTTCGCAAAACACCAAAGGATCAACCCTTGCGGGAGGTCACCATGGCGTCGACGAGATTCTGGAGGATGATGCGGATCGAGCGGATCGCGTCGTCATTGCCCGGAATCGGATATTGAACGAGGGCCGGATCGGCGTTGGTGTCGACCAGCGCAACGATCGGGATTCCAAGGCGGCGAGCCTCGGCCACGGCGATAGTCTCGCGAGCGGAGTCCACGATCACCACGGCATCAGGCTTTTTGTCCATGTCGCGCACGCCACGGAGGTTGCGCAGAAGCTTTTCACGCTCGCGGCCGAGAGCGGCGAGTTCCTTCTTCGACATGGCCTTGAATTCAGGCTGCTTCTCGATGTTTTCAAGATACTTGAGGCGCTCCACCGACTTGCGCACGGTCGCGCTGTTGGTGAGCATGCCGCCCAGCCAGCGGTGGTTGACGTAATGTTGTCCGGTTGCCTCGGCAGCTTCGCGAATCGCGTCTTGCGCCTGGCGTTTGCAGCCGACGAAGAGGACCTTCTTGCCCTTGCCCGTGAGGTCGGAGAGAAACGCCGCGGCCTTGTCGAGCTGCTGAACGGTTTTCTCGAGGTTGATGATGTAGATCCCGCCCTTGTCCTTCATGAGGAAGGGCTTCATGCGTGGGTTCCACTTTTTCGTCTGGTGTCCGTAGTGGACGCCGGCGTCCACCATGTCGTTGATGAGTTCGTTGATCATTTGATGTATGGTTTCCCGCCTTGAATCAGGTCGGGCGATTCACGAAGACCCGCCGCATGGGATGTTCCCTCTGGTCTTCTTTGGTTGCTTTGCGGCGCAAAAGGGACGCGCGTGATAGGGTCAGCCCTAGCCGCTGGCAAGGAAAATCCGATGAAATCGGCTAAATCCGCCACCATTTTAGGCCGGCCTGAGCAGGTACCCCGCCACCCAGCCTTCCTCGCCGCCTTCGTTTCGGCACCAGTGCCAACCATGAATCTGACGCAGTGATTCCAAGACGTCGCCGCGCCGGATTTTCAAAACCCTAGGGTCGAATGCCTCGATCACCGAGAAGCGCCCATCGCCCAACGGCTTGAGAATTTCTTCAGGAATATAGCCGTCATTGCCCGCTGCGTCACTCGCCCAAACCCAGCCGGGCCATGTCCGGTCGGCCGCACCGACCGTCACCTCATCGCCGGGTGCAAGGCGGATCGGCTCGCTGTCGTTGTCCTCATAGTCGGAATTTGCGGTGTGCTTGGCCATGGCGCGTGGCGCGACCCAATCACACACACTGCCCCTTGGCCAAGACCGAATTCGCCACGCTCTCGCGTAGGTCACGAAGTGCCAATCATTTGCCACAATCGGATCTTCCCCCCGATTGACATGCACCACATCACCAACGACCCCGATCAACAACTCGTCGAACTCGCCCAAAACGGAGACACCCGCGCCTTCGACTCGCTCATCGAAAAACACCACTCACGCCTATACGGCCTCGTCCATCACATGACTTCGCACCACGAAGACAGCCACGACATCCTGCAAGAAGTCTATGCACGCGCGTTCCGATCGATCCGCAGCTTTCGCGGCCACTCAAGCTTTCATACCTGGATCCACCAGATCGCCGTAAACCACACGCTCAATTTCCTGCGCAAACGGAAACGCCGCTCAGGCATCAGCCTTCAGGAAGTCGTTTCCAACGACGGTAGCGATCCGGCCCTCGTCGACCCCAGCCATCGCGTCGATCCGGAACGGCAAACGATCGTGCGCGAACTCCGAGCGCGCCTCAACGAATCCATCAAAAAACTCACCGATGCCCACCGCCGCGTCGTGACGATGTTCGACCTCCAAGGCATGTCGCACGGCGAAATTGCCCGCACGCTCAACACCTCCGAAGGAACGATCCGCTCGCGCTTGCATTACGCCCACCTGCAACTGCAATCAGCCTTGCAGGACACATGGAACGAACGCTTTTGCGATTGAGAAAAATTTTCAAGACAATCCCATCTCAAACACGCAATCGCAAATCCCGCGCACTCCATAGAACGCTGGATGCGGGGCTAGCATGGCCTCGTAGCTTGCGTGCGCCGTCTTTGCGCCGCGGACTGAAGCGCTCCCTCGCGCCGGTGAAGGCTTCGTTGACAAATGCCTTGCTGCCAATCACCGCGCCATCGGTGAAATATCGCACGCGACAACGCAGCATCGTTGCCATGCCAAGATCGGGCAACACGGTGCCGTTTTCCTTCGCTTCCAAAGCTTCCGCGGTGTTCATCTGCAGCCGAATCACACCTTTTTCCACGGCCGCCTTTCCATTCTTGCGACCCAACGCAAGCCCCATCGCACGCCGATAGACGCGCGAAATTTCTTTCCATTTTTCCGCCTCAAAACCTGCGCCCTGATGACTCATGCAGGCTCGCACCAAGCCCTCGCGCGCCTTTTTGCCGTTGCCTTTCGGCCCGCCTCCCACTGCTTCGCCATAGCTGCTCCAACGGTATTCGGCCGGATCGGATACCATTCCGGCACGAACGGGATTGAGATCGATGTAGGCTGCCATCGTT
>CAIVXP010000242.1 GCA_903909905.1 Akkermansiaceae bacterium | reverse complement strand
TCGGTGGCAGTGTAGCCCTCCGGGTGGCCGACATGGAGTCCTGCACCGCTCGGGTAGGGAAACATGTCGAGCACATAGTATTTCGGCTTGGCTGGATCAAAGCCCTCGTCGCCCGGGCCGGCGGTGCGGAAAGTTTTTTCGGAATCCCAACGGGCCTGCCATTTGGGTTCGAAGTCGCGGAAAGGGTAAGGCTTGCGGTCGTCTGACATCGTGGTTTGAGGGCCACGGACCATGGCCAAGGGGCGGCGGAATGAAAAGCAAAACCCCGGGCGGGGCGGCGTGCGGGTGGAATTTTGCCTTAACAGCCCGCGCTCATGCCCGCCCAGTGCCATAGTGCGGGGTCGAGCTCATGCCGCGCGCAGCGAGCGAGCTGCGCCGCATCGGCGCCGGCGTGGAGCACGGCAAAAATTGTCGAGCCCGACCCGCAAAGCAGCGCGGCGCGAACCTCTTCGCGGCGCAGCAGCCATTGCTTGAGCTCGGCTAGGAAGCGGTGCTTGGCAAAAACCGGTCGCTCGAGGTCATTGACCAGTTCCAGCCCATCGATGATTTGCGTCGCGTAGCGGATGCCAGGGATTTTCTGCGAATCGAGCCAATGGCGATAGGCCTCAGGCGTCGGCACGCCGAAGGATGGCTTGAGCAAAAGAATCGGCAAGGCGGGTGGTGGCTCGACCGACTCGAGGCGTTCGCCGCGACCACTGACTCGCACAGCCGCATCGCCGAGAAAAAATGGCACATCCGAGCCGATGCCGGCGGCAAGTTCGATGAGTCGGCTGCTGCCGAGCTTGCCATCCTGCAGTTGATCGAGCGCGTGCAAAGTTGCCGCGGCATCGCTGCTGCCACCACCGAGGCCGGCACCGTGAGGAATGGATTTTTTCAAATGAATCGCGACGCGGCATTCGGTTTGCGCTGCGTCTTCATAAGCGCGCAGTGCTTTGATCACCAAATTACTCTCGTCGCCGGGCACGGTCGGGTCGTCGCAAGAAAATGAAAATTTCGCGGCTTCGGAAAATTCGAGTTCATCGGCAAGCTTGGGCAAGCGCACCATCAGACTATTGATGTCGTGAAAGCCATCATCGCGGCGGCCGAGCACGCGCAGCGAAAGATTGAGTTTGGCCGGTGCCTGAATGCGATGTGGCGTGCTCATGGCGATGGATCTTTGACGATGAGTGCCATCATGCGCCCAGTTTTTCCGAGCTCTTTGCGATAGCTGTAGTAGCGGCGCAAATCTGCCGCGGTGTTGAGCCCGCAGTCGATGAAATTTCCAAGGCCAAGCTCGTCCGCTTGCACGGCAATTTGTGCGGCAAAATCGATTTCGTAATCGGGCGGGCGAATGCAGGGGCTGAGCACCGCAGTGACATCTTCCGCGCGTGTGCCAAAGCTCTGCGCCATGCGTTCGAGCGCGACGCCGACGATATTATGCTCGGTGCCTTTTTTGCCCGAATGCAGCAAGCCGATGGCACCCGTGCGGCGATCGGCGAGCCAGATCGCGCCGCAATCGGCGACATAGATCGCAAGCACCACCCCAGCTTGATTCGTCAGCAAGCCATCGACTCCGGGCACAGCGCTCAAGCCATCGGGCGCGATGATTTGCGCGGCGCCCGGCACTACTGCGACGGCATTGCCATGAACTTGCTCGGCACGCCACCACTCGACATCATCGCCGGCAAACTCGCGCAACGCCGCATCATGCAGCGGATGCAATCGCCTCATCGCCTCATCGCGATCGCAAGCAAGCTCAAGCCCCGGAACGCGCTCAATCCACGCAGCACGAATGCCGGGGATCGCATGGATCGGATCCAAAAACGAAAACACCTCCGTCACCGCATCAGGGTAAGGGAGGTGATGGTACTTCGCCAAGCGGCATTGTGTGCCGGGCGAAGCAGGATTTGGTGCGCCAACTCAATGCATCGAGCGGCCGCGGATCGCACGCTTGGTGTGCTCGACCGCTTCGGCCTGATCCTCATCGAGGTCGGCAAGGATGTTGGCGAGGTCGCTGGCGATTTCCGAACGCATCTTCGAGACGAGCTCGGTGCCCTTGCGGGTGATGCGCACCATGATCTTGCGGCGATCTTCGGCGGCGTGCGTGCGCTCGACATAGGCGAGCTTTTCGAGACGGTCGACAAGACCGGTCGCGGCTGCCGTCGAGTGACCCATTTTCTTGGCGATGTCCGACATCGTCAGGTACTCTTCGCTCGAGAGATAGGTCAGAAGAAAGAACTGCGAAAACGAGATGTTTCCTTTGTTCAGCTCGGTCGACAGGTTCAAAATGCAGCTGCGCTGCGTGAATAGGACAAAGTCAGCGAGACGGTCGGCATCGGCTTTGACCGAAGCGCCCGTGGCGTTCGT
>CAIVXP010000241.1 GCA_903909905.1 Akkermansiaceae bacterium | reverse complement strand
GGTTCGATCGAGCAGGACGCCGACATGGTTGGTTTGCTCTACCGCAGTGCTTACTATGCTGAGGATGCCGAGGAGAAGGAGGCGGAGGCAGGCAAGGCCGAGTTGGTGCTCGCGAAGAACCGGAATGGCGAAACGGGACACATTCCACTGACATTCATTGCCGAGCAGATGCGCTTTGAGAGCGGCCTACCCGCACGCGAAATTGAGGCGTGATGACTACCAAGCCGTCGGTCAGCTGCTGAAGTGCTGGACGATCGGCATGCGTCGGCCGATGCCGAAGGCCTTGGTCGTCACGCGCAGGCCCGGTGCCGCCTGATGGCGTTTCCATTCGTTGAGGTCAACGCGTCGCTGGATCCAGCGGACGGTGGGCTCATCGAAGCCGCGCGAGATGATGTCATCAGTCGAAAGGTGGTGCTCTACATAGAGCTCTAGAATCGCATCGAGTGTGTCGTAGGGTGGCAGGGTGTCTTGGTCTTTTTGGTTGAGACGAAGTTCGGCACTGGGTGCTTTTTCAATCGTGTTCCAGGGAATGATTTCGCGTTCGCGATTGAGCCAGCGTGAAATTTCGTAGACGCGGGTTTTGGGGAGATCGGAGATCACGGCCAGTCCTCCGCACATGTCGCCATAGATCGTGCAGTAGCCGACCGATAGCTCACTTTTGTTGCCGGTGCTGAGAAGTAGGTGGTTGTCTTTGTTGGAAAGCGCCATCAAGAGGAGCCCACGAATGCGCGCCTGCATGTTTTCTTCGGTCACATCTTCAGGTTTGCCTTCGAAGAGGAAATGCATGGTGGCCTTGATCGACTCGAAAGGGGCGCGGATGGAAATTTCGTCGCAGCGAATGCCGAGGTTTTTCGCAAGCGCGAACGAGTCTTCGACACTGCCTCGCGATGAATAAGGGCTTGGCATGGTGAGGCCGTGGATGTTTTCCCGGCCAAGCGCATCGGCGGCAATGACGGCGGTGAGTGCGGAATCGATGCCACCGCTGAGACCGAGGCAAGCACTGGTGAAGCCAGATTTCTGTGCGTAATCGCGCAAGCCTAGCACGAGTGCCCGGTAAAGCTGTGAAGCGTCTGCTTCTTCGGCAGCGTCATCGTTTTCGGTCGTCAGGAATGGATCAATCGTCCGGCAACTTTCCTCAAAGCCGGCAAACTGCGTGATGGTGCGGCCGTTTGATCCGATCACGAGCGAATGCCCATCGAAGACAAGCTGGTCATGGCCACCGATGGCGTTGCAGTAGACCACCGGCACTTTGGTGCTGCGGGCGATGGCACCGATCATCGAGCGGCGTTGTGCGGGTTTTCCCAAATGATACGGCGAAGCGCTTAAGTTGAGGATCAAATCAATGCCTTTGCCTGCCAATTCATCGACCGGATTCCGGTCATAGAAGGGGATTTCGAGATAGTCTTCGGTCCAGATGTCCTCGCAGATCGTGATGCCGATTCGTTTGCCGTTCCATTCGATTGGTTCGCTGGATTCGGCGGGTTCGAAATAGCGGCGTTCGTCAAAGACGTCGTAGGTTGGCAGCAAAGTTTTCCACACGCGGTGGCGGATCGCGCCGTTTTCGAGCCATGCGGCGGCATTGCGAAAGGGTTTGCCGGGTTGTCGCGGGTGGTGGTGATCGACGTAACCTACGAGCAGGGGAATTTCCCGAATTTCACCGGCAAGGTAGTCGAGCGCTTGCAGGCATTTCGGCACGAAATTTGATTTGAATACCAAGTCGCGCGGAGGATAGCCGACCAGCGAGAGCTCTGGTGTGATGACCAGCTCCGCTCCCTGATCCACGCATTCGCGGTAAGCGGCGATGAGGCGTTTGGCGTTGCCGGGAAAGTCGCCGACGACCGAATTGATTTGCGCGATGCCGATTTTCATTGGTCGGGGGAAGGGTCGCCCAAAGTCGGGTAAGGCGAAAGCAAAAAGGCATGATGGGCGGTTGATGAAAAGCACTTGGGTTTTGACGGATCGTGTGGGCTCTGCAAGCAATGGCTCTGATGACGGAGCAGGGGACGGATGATGCGGCAGCGAGGCCTCCTCGCCGCAAGCGCTACCACGGGAAAAACCCGCGGCGTTTTGAGGATAAATACAAGGAACACGATCCCGGGCGATATGCGGAGACGGTTGCAAAGGTCATTGCATCTGGCAAGACCCCGGCAGGTTCACACATTCCGATCATGGTCGATGAGTGTCTTGAGGCGTTGCGACTCAAACCGGGGATGATTGGAGTAGATGCGACGCTGGGCTATGGGGGTCATGCAGCCAGGATTTTGGATAGAATCACACCCAGTGGCATCTTGATCGGTGCGGATCAGGATCCGATCGAGCTTCCCAAGACCGAGCGGCGACTGCGTGATAAGGGATATGGTGCCGAGTGTTTTGTTGCCGTGCGTTCGAACTACGCGGGAGTTGCCAAGTTGCTTGGTGAGCGCGGTCTGAGTGCGGATTTTGTTTTTGCGGATCTGGGGTGTTCGTCGATGCAGTTTGACGATCCAGCGCGTGGTTTCAGTTTCAAGCATGAAGGTCCGCTCGACATGCGGATGAATCCGACGCGCGGCCTGAGTGGCTCCGAGTGGTTGGCAAGAACGGATGCCGGCAAGCTCGAGCGTGCGCTACGCGAAAATGCCGATGAGCCGCGTGCGGAAATCATCGCTGCCGCATTGGCCGGTCGATCCATGAAGACCACCACCGAGCTTGCCGATGCGCTGCGCTCGATAACAGGGCTTCATGATGACGAAAAAGACCTCACGCTGCGGCGGGTATTTCAAGCAATACGCATTGCGGTCAATGAAGAGTTTATTGCTCTGGAAGCCTTCCTGCGATCACTGCCGGATTGCCTCAAGCCCGGCGGAAGGGTGGCGATTCTAACTTTTCACTCAGGCGAAGACAGGCGTGTGAAAAAATCATTTCAGGCAGGCCTCCGCGACGGGTTGTTTTCTGAAATCAGCGATGGTGTCATCACCGCCGGCAGCGAAGAAAGGCACCGCAACCCGCGAAGCGCGCCTGCAAAGCTTCGCTGGGCGACGAGGGCGTGATCATGGAAAGGGGGGATTGAGGATAAGCTTCCGTCTTGTCGGACGGCCGGGAATGGGCAGACTCCGCTTTGTGAATTCGGCGCCATTGGGATTTTTTGACTCGGGAGTGGGTGGTCTGACCGTGGTGCGTGCGGTGCAGGATTTGCTGCCGAATGAGGATATTCTCTATCTTGGTGACACTGCGCGTCTGCCCTATGGCTCAAAAAGCCCAGAGGCTATCCGCCGCTTTGCCCAAGAGGATGCGAGGTTTTTGGTCGACCGTGGGGTAAAAGCAATCGTCGTTGCCTGCAATACCGCCACCGCACACGCCTTGCCCCTGTTGAGGGAAAGTTTCGATCTGCCCGTGATCGGGGTCATTGAGGCTGGCGTCGAGTCGGCACTACGCGATCCGGCGGTCGAGCGGGTGGGGATCATTGCCACGCGCGGGACTATCCGATCGCATGCGTATCAGCACGCCCTTGCGCTAAAGCGCACCGGGCTGATCATTCACGCGCAGGAGGCCCCATTGCTGGTGCCCTTTGTGGAGGAAGATTGGATTGACCACCCGGCCGCGGAACTTGTTTTAAAAACCTATCTGGAGCCCTTGGTGGAGAAGGGAATCGACACGCTCATGTTGTCGTGTACCCACTACCCGCTTTTGATTCCCGTGCTTCGGCGATTGCTGCCTGAGAGCGTGAGATTGGTCGACAGTGCCACGACATGCGCCGAACATTTGAAAAGGGAGCTCGTGCGGCTCGATATGCTCAATTCGCAGAAAGGTGAGGGTGGGCTTGAGATCCATCTTACCGATCTTTCCGAGGAGTTTGAAAACCTGGCCCGGCGCTTTTTGCGCAAGCCATCCGGGCGGATCCAGCGGGCTGTCTTGGCTTGAATGCAGGAAATTACCGCTTGCCGATGGGCTGGGCCCCGTCCATAAACGGGCGTTGTTTTTGTTTGTCCCCAGTGCCGCAGTGGCAGTCAGCCGGTTTCCCGAGAGAAACCTCACGATGGGGTAAAAAATCCCGTTTTTTGCGAGTTTTTAGGCTTTCGGCTTGATTTGTTCAAAATTTTTTGAACAAAGTAAAAACCGCTCAATCATTCTATTTATTACCTGATAGCACCATATGAAATTGTTTGGAACAGATGGCATCCGCGGGCGTGTGAACGAATTTCCGATCACCGCTGAGGTTGCATTGAGGACGGGCAAGGCGGTCGCCAATGTCTTGAAATCGCCGGGTGCGAGCCGCAACCGGGTGTTGGTTGGCAAGGACACGCGGATTTCGGGCTACATGCTTGAGACGGCACTGACGAGTGGACTGGTTTCGATGGGTATGGATGTTTTCATGGTCGGGCCTTTGCCGACCCCGGCGGTGGCACATTTGACCAAGTCGATGGGTGCGGCAGCGGGCATCATGATCACCGCATCGCACAATCCTTATGAGGACAACGGGCTGAAAATTTTCGGGCCAGACGGATACAAACTTTCCGATGACCTCGAAGCGATGATCGAGCGTCACATTTTGGGAGATGTTGCCGAGGCTGCACCGCTGCCACCCAAGCAAATTGGCAAGGCTCATCGCATCGATGACGCGCGCGGCCGCTACATCGAATTTGCGAAGAACGCGTCGGACAATGTTCCGTTGCACGGGCTCAAAATCGTCGTCGATTGCGGCCATGGTGCGGCCTATTTCATTGCGCCGCTTATTTTCAAGGAGCTTGGTGCCGAGGTCATCACCACCGGCATCCAACCCGACGGACTCAACATCAATCATGGCTGTGGTGCGCTGCATCCTGAAAATGCAGGCGAGTTGGTACGAAAGTTCGGTGCCGATCTTGGGGTTTCTTTCGATGGCGATGCCGATCGGGTGATTTTCACCGATGCTGAAGGCAAGGTGGTGAGTGGTGATCGCATACTCGCCTTGTGTGCGATTGGTCTGAAGGAACAAGGAAAACTGCGCAACAACACGCTGGTGGCGACAGTCATGAGCAACCTTGGCTTGAAGGAGGCGATGAAAAACCATGGCATCAAGGTTGAGGCCACGGCGGTGGGCGATCGCAATGTCATCGAGTGCATGCGCAAGGGAGGATATTCGTTCGGCGGTGAGAATTCCGGCCATTTGATTTTTGGCGACTATGCCACGACCGGTGATGGTATCCTGAGTGCGCTGCAAGTGCTGCGCATGATGCTTGAGCGCAATGCGACTCTCGCGCAGTTGGCTGCGGTGATTGAGGAATATCCGTCACAACTTCTCAACATGGCGGTGGCCTCCAAGCCGCCGATCG
>CAIVXP010000240.1 GCA_903909905.1 Akkermansiaceae bacterium | reverse complement strand
CAGTAGCTCATCATGTTGAGGCGTGGGAAGGCCATGTCGGGAGCGCCGATTTGGAGCGGGGTGACGTAGTTGCCGAAGGCGCCGAAGCCGAGGGGCACGATGCCGAGGAACACCATAATCGTGCCGTGCATGGCGCCAAACATGTTGTAGGTGTCGCCGGTGACCTTGCCGTCCTGGAGCCAGCGGGCTTTCCAGTTGTCGGTGAAGATCCAGCTCATCCACTCGGGCAGTGGTTGGTGCGGGTAGGCGATGCTCCAGCGCATCACCATCATCAGGTAGAAACCGAAGGCGAGGAACAGCAGGGCGGTAATGCCGTACTGGATACCGATCATCTTGTGGTCGGTGGAGAACACATATTTCGAGAGGAATCCCGGATTGTGATGATGATCGTCGTGATGGTCGGTGGAGTGAGCGCTCATGGTTCCTGGGGTGGTGGATCGAATCGGGGAAAAATTTTAAGACTTCAGGGCTTGGCGGCGGTGGCGGGTGCCAGGGTGACGGGATCGACCATGGTTTTCGGGTCGAGTGGTGTGCCAGCGAGTTCTTTCTCGTGATTGGCGCTGAGCTCCTCGCCGGTGGTTTGTTGGCCGACCTTGGTGCGTGCTGCGGAGATGTCGAGGGCGGCTTTGGCCATTTCGGCGGTGACCACATCGCCGGTCGAATTGCCGTAATTGTTGCGGATGTAGGTGATTACGCCGGCGAGGTCTTCGGGAGTGAGTCCCGCGGCTTGGGCGGGCATGCCGGCGCCGTAGGCCTTGCCGGTGCTGGTGGGGCCCTGGAGGCCGTTTAGGATGATCATGGAGAGTTTCTCCGTGCTACCGGTGACCCACTTTGAGCCGACAAGGGACGGGTAGTTGGCGCCATCACCCTTTGCATCGGCGCCATGGCAACCATTGCATTTGGCCGAGTAGATTTTCGCGCCTTTCGCCATGTAGGCGGCGAGGGCCTCTTTCGGTTGAGGGCCAGTTTCCTCTGCGCCGGGTGCGGCCGAGCGGACATAGCCTTCGCGGAAGGTGGCCTTGTAATTGAACCAGTCGCCCGCGCCACCGAGGATCCCGCCTGCGATGAGGACGACCACGCCGCAGAGTGCAATGACCCAGAGTGAGATTGGCTCGGAGCCGTTGGCGGCGATGCGTTTTTCGCGGACGCATGCGGCGGCCTCGCGATCTAGGCGGCCGTGGGCTTCGCTCACGTTGATCGAGTCCTCAAGGTCTGGCTTTTGTTCAGGAAGAGACATGTTGGGAGGGGTGGAGTGGAGTGGATATCAGCTGCCGGCTTTTTTCGCAGGAGCGAAGTTGAGCACGGCGGGAACCTTTTGATCTTTCTTGAGTGAAAGCAGGTAGGAGACCAGGGCTTTGGCATCGGGGCCCGGGACGATTTCGAAGCCTTCATCGGCATTGACTGGCAGGGCGTCGGGCGAGGGGTTGCCTTTGATTTCGCGTTTCACGAAGAGGAAAGGTTGTGGCGGGCAGGTCGACTTCCAGTGCTCGGGGTTGGAGCGCGGGTTGTAGAGGAAGCTGTAGAGCCATGCTTCGGGGCTTTCGCCTTTGGCGTGAAGTGCGTCGAGGCGGCGGCCGAGGTTGGAGAGGTCGGGGCCCATGCGGGTGACGCCGATTTGGGCAAATTTCTCGCCGGTGTAGTCGTAGGCGTTGGTTTCGCGACGGGTGTCGCCGCGGTCGCCGTCGGACTTGAGCCCGCCCCAGTCCGGCCGGAAGAGGTCGTTGCCGGCGTAGGTTGGGCGTACGAGTTGCGAGTGGCAGAGGTAGCAGCCGTTTTGGGCGTAGACACGTGAGCCGTCGGCGATGCGGCCGGTGCGTTTCGGATTAAAGATGCCGGTGGCGCCATCGGTTGCCTCATCGAGCCGGACTGGCTCGAGGTTGCGCATTTTGAAAAATGGAATAACGACGATGGCAAGCCATGCGACGCCGAAGCTGGCTGAAAGGCCGAGAATGAAGGTGCGAAGACTCATGGGGTGAATCGGTGATGGGGCATCAATGGGTGGTGGCGGGTCCGGCGTTGTCGATGTCGCCTTCGGCACCGTGCGGGCTAGAGGCGTGGGCGCTTTGGAGGAGGGTCGGATGCGAGCTGCGGCGGCCGAGGCCGATCCACATCAAGGCGAGGTGAAGCAGGAAGAAGAGGTTGGAGAAAAGAATGAGGATCCAAGCGACCGTGTTGGCGACTGCGTAGGGGTAGGCGCGCGAAGCGGCGGCGGCCCAGGGTTGTTTCCAGTCTTCTTGACCAATGCCTTGTTGGAGTCCGCCAAACAGCGTGATAAGGGCAACGGTGATGATGCCGTAGACCGAGAACAGGAAGTGGATCTTGATGAGGCGGCTGGAGAGCCATTCGCGGCGGGTGACGCGTGGGACGATGAAGTAGGCGGTGCCAAACATTACGAGGCTGAAGAAGCCGTAGATCGCGAGGATTTCGAAGCCGTAGCCTGAGAGGGAAAATTGCGTGAGTGGGAGAGTTGAGCCTGGGAGGTTGAGGAAAACCGCGGCGCTGGCGAGCACGATGAGACCGACGATGCCTGCAATGGTGAAGCGTAGCGAGGGGCT
>CAIVXP010000239.1 GCA_903909905.1 Akkermansiaceae bacterium | reverse complement strand
CTACGAAGGCATCACTGAGGCCCTCGAGTCACTTAGCGAGGCCGGCTACCCGCTAGCCGTGCTTTCCAACAAGCCCCACGCGTTCACGACCGCGATGACGGCACGCGTTTTTCCCACGATCGAGTTCGCCGCCGTTTTAGGCCAACGCGATGGCATCCCCCACAAACCCGAACCGCAGGGTGCTCTCGAAATTGCAAAAATGACCGGCCACGCGCCGCAGGATTGCATCGTCATCGGCGATTCCACCATGGACCTTGAGACCGCCCGCCGCGCCGGCATGCGCGCGATCGCCGTGACATGGGGCTACCACGATCGCGATCGCCTGATCGAGGCAGGCGCCAGCCACCTGATCGATCATCCGAATCAACTCAATGCCGCATGCATCACCTCGTGGCTTGATTCTAAAAACTAAAGGACAACAATCATCGACAGTGAATACCTTCACCGCACCGCTCACACCGGATCAGGTCGATACCCTGCGCCGGGTGTTGGAGCAAAACGGCTTTGAGTTTATCGCCAAGGAGCACGCCCTCTTTTCCGCACGCAAGGCAAAGCTCAATGTCACTGCCTACGAAAAAGGCCCAAAAGTGCTTGTCCAGGGAAAGGACACCGAAGACTTCATCCGCTTCACCCTTGAACCGGAGGTGCTGCAACAAGCGCGCCTCGGCTACGAAGAGGTCCTAGACCCCGAGCATTTTTCACCGCACTTCGGCATCGATGAGAGCGGCAAGGGCGACTACTTCGGCCCGCTCGTGATTGCCGGTGTCTACACCGACGCCGCGATCACCCGCCACCTGATCGCTGCTGGCATCATGGACTCAAAGCGCATCACCGGCAGCGACCGTATCCGCAAACTCGCCGACATCATCCGCGCCACCCCCGGCTGCGCGTACGAAGTCGTATCGATCGGCCCCGAGCGCTACAACGAGATGCACGCCTCATTCAAAAACCTCAACCGCCTGCTCGCATGGGGCCACGCTCGCGTGATCGAAAAACTCTGCGCCGCAAGGCCCGATTGCCCGCGAACGCTCAGCGACCAATTCGCCCGACCCGAGGTTCTCCAGCGCGCTCTTCGCGAAAAAGGCCTCACGATCCAACTCGACCAACGCACGAAAGGCGAATCCGACACAGCCGTCGCCGCAGCCTCGATCCTTGCGCGCGAACGCTTCGTCGATTGGATGGACAAAACCTCCGCCGCCTCGGGTGTGAAGCTCCCGCTCGGAGCCTCCGACAGCGTCGTTAAGGCCGCCCGCGATCTGATTGCCCACCACGGCCCGGACGCACTCGGCAAGGCCGCAAAGCTTCATTTCCGCACGACCGCCAAGGTCCTCGGAAAGCCCGTAAGCGGTCATTCGACCGAGGAAGAGGAAGAACATTGAAACACACCCCGCGCTTTACCCCGCACATGGCACTTGGATTGCTTACCCTAGCGTAGAGACTCCAAATCCAGCATGATCAGCAGATTTGTAGCGACAAAGCCCATTCAAATTTGTAAGAATTATCGCCCCCGCCGCTTTCAAAACCCACCTTTTACCGCCATGCCCACCATCACGAAACGAGAACTCGCCATCAAGATCACCGATCAGCTCGGTACCGAAGGGCATTCGCTCTCGCAACAGGATGTGATGGAAGTCATCCAACGGCTCATCGTCGTGGTTGCCGATTCACTGGCCGATGGCGATCAGGTGGTGATGCGCAATTTCGGCACCTTTCAAGTTCGCGAAACAAAAGCAAAAATCGGCCGCAATCCGAAGCAGCCAGCAAAGACCGTCAAGATCCCCGCCCGTGCGACCGTGAAGTTCAAGCCGGGCCTCAAACTCAAGGACCAGGTCGCCACAAGCCTCGCGGTCGTGCGTGAAAAAAAACGCTGAAGCCACCGCCGCGCCATGCAAGGGATGCTTCAGATCATCGGCATCGCATTGACG
>CAIVXP010000238.1 GCA_903909905.1 Akkermansiaceae bacterium | reverse complement strand
GGATCAGCAAAGTTGGTAGTAGGGCGTGCTGAGCATCAGGTGGCAAAGCTCGGCGACCTGTTTGTCGGTGAATGATGCGCCCTTTTTCGATTGGGCATATTCGATGAATGAGGCGGCAGCCTTGGCGGGAAGTGGTCCATGGAAAAACCGGAAGATCAGCGATTTGACCAGCTCCTCGGGATTTTCCCGCAGGGGAGGTGGCGCGATTTTTTCGTAGTCGGGACCGGGCCAGTCGCGCATCTCAAGTCGCGCCCGTCCCATTCGCGGGATTTTTACGCCTCGCGGGCGCGACATCGGCTTGCCCTTGCCGGTGATTTTGCAAAGTACGCCTGCGAGATTGTAGCGCGCGAGCAAGGTGTTGGTGTTGATCCATGCCTTGCCCCAGTCCCATCCCGCGACATTTGGCGGCATGAAAAGGATTTGGCCGAGCTGTTGTTGGGCGTTCTGCGCAAAGCCCTTGGGCGATTCATCGAGCTCCAGCTGTTTGTGCAACTGGATGATGAACTGGATCGGGCATTTAATTTGTGAGCCCATCGTTGTCTCGCTGTAAAATTCCTTCGACAGGAAAATTTTGCACAGCAGTGGGGCTATTTCATAATTCGATTTGCGCAGCGAGTCGGCCAGCGCATCGATCGCTTTCGGCGGCGGGTTTTCATAGGCGAAAAACTCCCATATTTTTCCCGCGATGAATTTTGCCGTTTGCGGTTGTTCGAAGATGAGGTTGATGACATCCGTGCCGTTGAAATTGCCGGTTTTTCCGAAGATTGTTTTTGGGGTCTCGTCCCAGCGCCGCTCGTTGTGTTGAACGGCACCCGTGCTCGGGTTGAATTGGTATCCAGTGAATGCGCGGGCGGCCTCGCGAACGTCGTTTTCGGAGTAATGACCTTCCCCGAGCGTGAATAGCTCCATGATTTCCCGAGCGAAGTTTTCGTTTGGTTTGCCTTTTTGCGAATCCTGCGTGTCGAGATAACGCATCATCGCTGGGTCCATCAGCATGGCGTGGGTGAGGGCTTTAAAGTTACCAGCGGCGTGGCGGCGAAACAAATCGTTTTGCCAGACCATGATCACGGGCTGATTCACTTTTTGGATCGAGGTCGCAAAGTGATCGTGCCAGAACAGGGTCATTTTTTCGCGCAAAGGAGCCTTGCTTCGAAGCATGCGTTCGAACCACCATGATTGGGCCTCAATGCCGCGTTCCCGTTTGAGCATCTGCGCTTTTTTAAAAAGTTCGCGTTTGGTTTCCTCGGCCTTTTTGGAGCTGAGGCCGCGAGTGGCCATCATCATTTGCTTTTTGCTGTCGCGTTGTGATTTGAGGTCGTCGAGTGCCTGCTCCCTGCGTGCCCAGTCGGGAATGGGAAAATCCTCCGGGGCCTCCTGCGCGGAGAGCAGCGAATCGACAGCGCCCTTGCGGCCGAGTGCGTGGAGGGCCTTGATCGCATCGGGGTGGCCACCGAAGCCCGCGCGATTGAGCAAATGGGCGGCTTCTCCGATCGTCCATGAATCTGCCGCTTCGGGGATCATATGAATGAAACCATAGACGGCATGAAAAGTTGCGCGGATTGTGATTATTCCCGCGATGCCTTCTGCTGGTCATTTGTCGCGAGGCTGGTTCAATGGGCGCGTGAACAGCAAATCGGCGCATGATCAGACTCCCGAGCTCCTGTCGCCTGCGGGCAACTGGGATTGCGCGCGGGCGGCGGTGGTGGCCGGTGCCGATGCGATTTACTTTGGCCTGCCGCGATTCAATGCGCGTCTGCGTGCCGACAACTTTGGCGAAGATGACCTGCCGGAGTTGATGGACTACCTGCATCGTCATGGCGTGAAAGGTTTTGTCGCGATGAACACGCTGGTGTTCACCGGCGAGCTCGAGGCGGCGGAAAAGCAACTGCGCCTGATCGCCGATGCCGGTGTCGATGCCTTGATCATCCAAGACCTTGGCTTGGCGAAGCTCGCGCGTTTGGTTGCGCCTGATGTCGAGCTGCATGGCTCGACGCAAATGTCGATCACCTCGCCGGAAGGTTTGGAGTTCATCGAATCACTTTTCCCGATGGAGCGCGCGGTGCTGGCGCGCGAACTTTCGGTGCGTGAGATCGAGCGATTTCAAAAATCCTCTTCACCAATCCGCACGCCGCTTGAGGTCTTTGTGCATGGCGCTTTATGCGTCGCTTACTCGGGCCAATGCCTCACCAGTGAATCGCTCGGTCAGCGCAGCGCGAATCGCGGCGAATGCGCGCAGGCATGCCGCATGCCTTACGAGTTGGTCGTCGATGGTGAAGTGCGCGACATGGGCGAGCGCCGCTATTTGCTCAGCCCGCAGGACCTCGCGGCCGTCGACCTCATTCCCGATCTGGTCCGCGCGGGTGTGAAATCATTCAAGATCGAGGGCCGGCTCAAGTCGCCCGAATATGTCGCGGCGGTCACGCGGGTCTATCGCAAGGCGCTCGATGCAGCGATGGCCGATGCCGCGCCTGAGGTCACCGAGTGCGACCGTTACGCGCTCGAAATGACATTTTCGCGCGGACTCTCGACCGGCTGGCTCGCGGGGACGAATCATCCTTACCTCACGCATGGGCGCTTCGGGAAAAAACGCGGACCGCTTCTCGGCGAAATCGCCGAGTGTGGCGAGGGATGGATCAAGCTCACGAACACCACCGGCGTGCCGCTGGCGGCCGGCGATGGTGTGGTCTTTGATGCCGGTGAGAACCGTGACCTCGAGCAAGGCGCGCGCATTTGGAAAATGGAAAATGGCCGCATCATTTTTCATCGGACTTACAGCGGCATCAACTTCGAGCGCATCCATCCCGGTCACACGTTGTACAAGACATCAGACCCAAAGCTCGAATCCGAGTTGAGGAAATTTTGGCAGAACACGCGGCCGCTTGAGAAAAAAATTCCGCTCGAGTTGCAGGTGTGCGGCAAGCCGGGCGATGTGCTTGAGCTGCGTTGTGGCGACATCGTTGTGCGCAGTGAAATCACCCTGCAGCCGGCCGCGAAACGCGCGCTCGATGCGCAAACGCTGGCTGCGCAACTCGGGCGTTTGGGCGACACGCCCTTTGAGTTGGCGACACTCGACAACCAGCTTGAAGGCGACTGCCATTTTCCGCTCTCGGCGCTCAACCAACTGCGTCGCGATCTTGTGGCAAGGCTTGATGCGGGCACGGAAAAGCCTTCGCGTGCGATGATTCACGCCAGCCGCGAGGATTTGATGGCCGCCAGGCCGCAAAACGATGGCGCTGCCGCGCGCCTGTCGGTGCTTTGCCGCAACTTTTCCCAGCTCGATGCCGCGATCGCCTGTGATGTGGAGATGGTCTATTGCGACTTCGAAGACCCGCGCCGTTACAAGGACGCGGTGTCGCTTTTCAGAAAATCCTCACATGCGCCCGATGCCAAAATACTGCTCGCCACGCCGCGCATTCTCAAGCCCGGCGAAATCGGCTACCTCAAGCTCGTCGAGAATGCAGCACCCGATGGCGCCTTGCTGCGCAACCTCTCTTCGTTGAATTACTACAAACATCGTAGCAATTTTATCAAGGCCGGGGACTTTTCGCTCAATGTTTCCAATCCCCTGACCGCGCGGGTGCTGATGGAAGGCGCGGGTTTGGATTTCATGACGGTGTCCTACGATCTCAACATCGGTCAGGTGCTGGATCTGCTCGATGCCGCTCCGTCGCAGTGGTTTGAGCTATCACTCCACCAGCACATGCCGATGTTTCATATGGAGCACTGCGTGTTCTGTACTTTTTTGAGCAGCGGCACGACCTACAAGGACTGCGGGCGGCCCTGCGAAAAACATGTCGTGCATTTGCGCGACCGCGTCGGCCAGTTGCACCGCCTGCAGGCCGATGTCGGCTGTCGAAATACGCTCTTCAACGGTCGCGCGCAGACCGGCGCGCGGTTTTTTGATGAACTGCGCTCGACCGGGCTTTCGAAGTTCCGCGTCGAGTTGCTCGATGAGGACGAAGCCATGGCTACGAAGACCATTCGTGCGTATCAGGACCTACTCGCGGGCCGGGCTGGAGCGATCGATTTGCTGGAACAAGTCGAAGCAATCGAGAAACTAGGCGTCACCGAAGGCACCCTCAAAATGTGACGGCGCTTGATGCCAACAACTCAAACTCAGACGTAGTGAAGTTCGCGAGCCTTCGACTCGATGGCAGATTCGCTGTCGAGAAGTTCCTGGATCGGATCCCAGCGGCCAGAGACGAGCGCGTCGCGCGCTGAGTCGGGCATGGTGACGGGGAAGTCGAGCCCACTTGAGCTACGCACGCGCAGGGCGTCGACATCGATGGTAATGATGGTCGACGGGTCATTCTCGACCGCATCGCGCATGGCGGCAATGTCGGCAGCCGTGGCGATGACGCAGGGCATGGCGAGAGTGGTCGAGTTGCCGAAGAAGATCTCCGCAAACGACTCGGCGATGACGCCGCTGAAGCCATATTTTTTCAGTGATTGAGGAGCATGCTCGCGCGACGAACCGCAGCCGAAGTTCTCGCCTGCCAGCAGGATTGAGGCGCCTTCGAAGCGTGGGTCGTTGAGCGGGTGATCGGTTTTCTCTCCGGTTTCGGAATTGAAGCGCACATCGTAAAACGCGAATTCGCCGAGCCCGTCGAAGGTGACGCACTTCATGAAACGCGCCGGAATGATGCGGTCGGTGTCGATGTCGGCGCCTGGAATGAAAACGGCGCGTCCGGAAACTTGAGTGACGGGATCGAGGGGCATGGTGGGTGGGGTGTTTAATTTTCCTTGGTGAGGTCCTTGATGATCTTTTTGGCGAGGATTTCGTTGATTTCCGTGTGACGGGGAACGGGTTGGGATTTTCCTGTGGAGGGGTTGTGATAGATGTCGTGGCGGGATCCGTGCCTCAACAAAGTGCAGCCACTTTTCTCAAGCCGTTCGACAAGCTCCCTTCTTTTCATGCGACTTCGAGTTCCTCTTCTTTTTTGATTCCGGGAATATGATCGGCGCTGAACAACTTGTACAGGTCGCGCAAATTTTCTCGCAGGTCGTTGATGTCCTCACCTTGGGTCCAGTGATCCGGATAATCGTTCAAGTAACCTAGGTACTTGCCGTCGGATTCCTGCCAGTATGTGACGCGCGCTTTCATGGGAGTATGGATTTGTTTTGATTGCCTTTTGGCATCCGAACTTACGCCACATTCGCCTGCGGTGCCAGATCAAAGACCTCACGGGCATCGGCGATGCTGCCGTTGATCGCGGCGGCGGCGACCATCACGGGCGACATGAGGACGGTGCGGCCGGTGGGCGAGCCTTGGCGGCCTTTGAAATTGCGGTTCGAGGAGGAGGCACAAAGTTGGTCGCCGACGAGCTTGTCGGGATTCATCGCGAGGCACATCGAGCATCCGGCACCGCGCCATTCGAATCCGGCAGCTCGGAAAATTTCCGGAATGCCTTCTTGCTCGCATTGGATCGCGACGATTTGCGAGCCGGGAACGGCGATCGCCTTGACGCCCGCTGCGACGCGGTGGCCTTGGATGAATTTCGCCACTTCGCGGAAGTCGGAGATGCGGCCATTGGTGCAGGAGCCGATGAAAGCGACATCAATCTTCACGCCCTTGATCGGCGTGCCTGCGGGCAATTTCATGTAAGCGAGAGCCTCGTCGATGCTGGCCTTCTCCTGTGGTGATGCCGCCTTGGCGGGATCGGGGATGATTTCGGAAATTGAAATCCCGTGGTCGGGCGAAATGCCCCAGGTGACGGTCGGCTCGATGTCAGCGGCGTTGATGCGGACGATGTCGTCGAACTTCGCATCCGCATCGGAGGCAAAGGACAACCAGCGCGCGGCGGTGGCGTCGAAGTCGCTCATGTCGACATAAGGGCGGCCCTTGAGATAGGCGACCGTCTTGGCGTCGGGATTCACATATCCGCAACGTGCGCCGCCTTCGATCGACATGTTGCAAACGGTCATGCGCTCTTCGATCGACATGCGGTCGAAGACATCGCCGGCGTATTCGTAGGCGTAGCCGATGCCGCCTTTGGCACCGAGCAGGCGGATGATGTGAAGGATTACATCCTTGGCGTAGACTCCGGGGCGGAGATCGCCGTTGACTTCGATGCGGCGGACTTTGAGGGCTTCGAGCGCGAGGGTTTGAGAAGCCAGCACATCGCGCACTTGCGTGGTACCGATGCCAAAGGCGATCGCGCCGAACGCGCCGTGAGTGGCGGTGTGCGAATCACCGCAAGCGATCGTGGTGCCTGGCTGGGTGATGCCTTGCTCGGGGCCGACGACATGGACGATGCCCTGTTTGCCGGAGGCGAGGTCGAAATAAGTGACGCCGAAGTCATCGGCATTTTTGCGCAGTGCCTGCATCATTTCCGCGGCGAGCGGGTCTTGCGGCGCGTCTTGGTCGATCGTTGGCACGATGTGATCGACGGTGGCAAAGGTGCGCTGCGGAAACTTCACCTTGAGGCCAAGGTCGCGAAGCATGCCGAAGGCCTGCGGCGAGGTGACCTCGTGAATCAGGTGGGTGCCGATGAAGAGTTGCGTGCGGCCGTCGGCAAGCGTGCCAACGGTGTGGGCGTCCCAAACTTTCTGGAAGAGATTTTTTCCCATGGTGAACATACCGCCGGGGTTGGTGGCGGGCGGAAAAACTGCCTCTGCGGCGCGAAAATGTCAAAGCCGCATGCGCATCAAGCGGAGGTTCGGCGCATTTGTTGCGCTAGCGCATCTCAATGACCAGGCCGATGACGACTCCCAGAAGGGCGAGGCTCCCGATGGAAAGGAGCAGAATTTTGGCCCAATTTCTTGATCTTTTGATCGCTGTGGTTGTGCCGTTGATCCATTGGTCCCAGTTTGTTTGGTTCGGGTCGGTAGCTCGATGGTAGTGCCTCACGCTCCCCCTGAAGCGTGAGTTTTCATCGAGCGTGTGTCGGGGTCTCATGGCATTCCAATCTATTTTGCACTATGCAGTTGGGCTGCTTGCATGGAAAGCCCGTAATTAAGTAGGTGCTAAATAAGCAAAAACGCCCAACCACGATACTGCAGGACGCTTTTGAAAACGGTTTGGCACGCGTTATTTCGAGGGACGAATTTCCGGCTCCATGGGAGCTTCGGCTTGAATTTCCTGAAATTGTGGAAGCGGGCGAAGCTTTGCTGGCTTGGAGTCGCTGGTGCAGCAGCAGGAGGCGGCAATCAGCGCGAGGCCGGCAGTGGTCAGTGCAGAGATGAGGCGTGTCATGGATGCTGGAGGATGAGTGGGTGAGGGCGGATCCGAAGCTGTGTTGGACTCGGGCGAAACTTGCTTTGTCTGGTCGGTGCCCTGCCTGTTCAGCCAGCGGACGACGACCTTATGACGAATGAGGCTAGATAATGCGGGCCTTGCTGCAAGGCAAAAGAAGTGACTTGAGGGCCGCAGGCTTGTCATCGGGCGCGCATTGGCGACACTCGCCCGGCCTGAAAGGCAGATGTTTTCATCCCCCTGCAGGAGAACGGTTTGGCTATTTCCACCCCATGAACTCAAAAAGGAAAGCGAGGCACGAGATACGCGGCGACTGGCAATCGTCCCTGCTCGGCACATTGCTGGGCTGGGCAATGAAGCTCACGACCGCGACGCTGCGGGTCGATCTGCACAATCCCGGCCGCATCGGTGATCCAAATACCCCCGTGCCGCCGATCATTCTGATGCTTTGGCACTGCCGGTTTTTTGTCGTGCCGGCGGTGTGGCTTAAAATGCTTCGCACCAAGCGCCGAGTGAGCATTCTTACCAGTGCGAGCCGCGATGGCGACATGGTCGCAAATGCGATGGCCGTCTTTGGATTCGATGCCATTCGCGGCTCTTCATCGCGTCGGGCGGTGGCGGCATTGGTCGGCCTCAAGCGCGCGTTGGAAGCCGGGCAGGATGTTTGCCTCACGCCCGATGGTCCGCGCGGACCGCGCTATAAGGTTCAGGCGGGGGCGATCAAGCTCGCCGAAGCCACCGGCGCGCCGATCGTTCCGGTGCATGTGCGATTCTCTTCAGCATGGCGGCTTCGCACCTGGGACCGCTTCGTGATCCCTCGTCCATTCAGTCGCGTGTCCGTTACCTTTGGCGAACCGCTGCATGTGTCAAAAGGCCTTGATGCAGAGGCCTTGGATAACGAGCGGCTCAAAATCGAATCGCTGCTCGTGTCCGGCACTGATGATGCGTAATTTTTTCAACTAACCCTATGAACCAACCTCGAATGCTTGATGGAAAATCCGTGGCCGCCGCCGTGCTCGATGAGTGCCGCGCGGAAGTCGAAGCCCTCAAATCCCGCGGCACCACGCCCGGCCTCGCGGTCGTGCTGGTCGGCGACGATCCGGCCTCGCAGGTGTATGTCGGATCCAAAGTCCGCACCTGCGGAGAGCTCGGAATTTTTTCGCGCAAGATCGAGTTGCCCGCGAGCACCACGCAAGATGAGCTGATCAAGGTCGTGCGCGATCTCAATGCCGACAGCGCAATCCACGGCATCCTGGTGCAATCGCCACCACCGAAACACATCAACGAAGAGGAAATCATCCGCGCGATCGATCCGCGCAAAGATGTCGACGGCTTTCATCCGGAAAATGTCGCCAAGCTCGCGCTCGAAGACCCGACAGGATTTGTCCCCTGCACACCGGCGGGCTGCATGAAGTTGCTCGAAGTCGCTGGCATCGAAACCAACGGCGCCGAAGCGGTGGTCGTCGGCCGCAGCATGATCGTCGGCAAACCGATGGCACTGCTTTTGGTTTCAAAAAAATCCAACGCCACTGTCACCATCGCGCATTCGCGCTCGCGCGACCTTCCGGCGATCTGCCGTCGCGCGGACATCCTCGTCGCCGCTGTTGGCAGACCCGAAATGGTCAAGGCCGATTGGGTGAAGCCCGGCGCGGTCGTCATTGATGTCGGCATCAATCGCGTCGCCGATGCATCGAAAAAATCCGGCTATCGTCTCACCGGCGATGTGGCCTTTGAAGAAGTGGCACCGCTCTGCTCGGCGATCACTCCGGTGCCCGGTGGCGTCGGGCCGATGACCATTGCGATGCTGATGAAGAACACGCTGCAAGCGGCACGGCAATCGCTGGCCTGATGTTTGTCCGCGCTGCTGTCACGGCACATTTTAAAACACCATGCAGGCGGCGACAATTCAGGCAGTCATCACTGGCGGCACCGGTGGCCTTGGCAAGGCCACCGCCGATGCGCTTGCAGCACCGGATTGGTCGATCGCCGCACCTGGCAGCCGTGAGCTGGATGTAAAGGATCCCGCACAAGTGCGCTGTTACTTTGAAGGTCGCGACATCGACTTGCTAGTCTGCGCAGCAGGCATCACGCGCGATGCATCGCTTGGTCAGCTCAGCGAAGAGGCATGGGACGAAACATGGTCGGTCAATTTCACCGGCGTGCTTTCCTGCATCCGTGCGGTGCTTCCAAACATGATCGAACGCCGCCGCGGTCACATCGTGTTGATCTCAAGTTTTTCAGCTCTGCGACCACCGCGGGGTCAGGCCCCCTACGCCGCCGCCAAGGCCGCCTTGCTTGGTCTCGTTGCCGATCTCGCATCGCAGCATGGACCTTCAAATGTTCGGATCAACGCAGTGCTGCCCGGATTTCTTGAAACGGCCATGACCTCGGGCATCACCCCAATGCGCCGCGAGCAAATCCTCGCTGGCCACACGCTCGGTCGCTTCAACACCTGCGCACACGCGGCGGAGTTCATCCGATTTCTCCACCACCAAATGCCCAATACTTCAGGCCAAGTCTTCCAACTCGACAGCCGCATCGCGCCGATGTGAAGGAAATCGAAATGACTCGGGGATAAAAGATCCGACCAATCAAGCGACCACAAGTTTTGATGCCGGGCGAACCTCCCTCCGAATCTGCGGACCTTTGTCCACAGTCGCCTTGCTCAGGTCGTACTCGGCCTGAAGGCGGATGAGAAGAGCTGCGGGAACGCCAAGATAGCGCTCCAATCGCAAAGCAGTATCAGAGGAAACTCCTTTTCTTCCCGCAAAAATATCGCTGAGTCGACTGCGAGGAATCGCCATGTCGCGGGCCGCCTTGGCAGCGGGAATCATGCGGGCTTCAAGTTCGTCTTGGACAAGACCGGCGGCGGGGTTGGTGCGGAGTTTCATAGGGTATACTCCATTCTCACTTCAACAGCGCGCTTTTCCATGCTGGCTCCTTGAAGCCGACGAGCACGGTGCCATCGCCGATGACGAAGGGGCGCTTCACGAGATTGCCATGGGTCGAGAGCATTTCGAGCGCCTCGTTTTCGCTCATGTCTGGCAGGCGGTCCTTGAGGCCGAGTGCGCGGTAGTCCATGCCCGAGGTGTTAAAAATTTTTCGCAGGTCACCATTCGCGGCATCGAGCGCAACCTTGAGTTCGGCCACGGTCGGTGGTGTTTCGCGGATGGCTTTGACCTCGTGCTTGATGCCATGCGCGTCGAGCCATTTGAGCGCATCGCGGCAGGTGCTGCATTTTTGATATCCGTAAACTTTGAGCATGATGGCCGCTTGAAATTTTTTTCGCAGCCTTCACTTCATCGCCGATGCGATGTCGGCGGCGAGCCTCGAGAGCAACTTCGATTGCGCGGCGACAAGTGCCGGGTAGCCGTCCGCTTGCAATGGCTCGCGATCGACGAAGGTTCTTGCCGCAGCGACCCTGCGTTCGGGCAAGGCATAGAGGCGCCAACCGGCTTCGATGACCGCATGGCCGTCGCCTGATCCGTGAAGCTGGCGAATGTCGATGGTCACTTGATAACGCAGGCCGTTGTCATCGCGCCATGGGTAGGTGCGCACATTGCCGGTGCCAAGTCGGCGACCAAGGTTGGCGGCGGTGACGCGTGCGACCGATGAAGCGAGATCGCCGGCCCAGCGGTGGTCGTCGGCGATGCTGAGTTGGTTGGGTGATTCGGCGATCACGAGGTTCGGGCGGTCGATGTATTCGGCCAACGCGATGGGTCCAACGCCGATGCCCATGCCGCTGCCCGAGGGCGCGGATCCATCGGCGGTGAGGACATAGAATGATTTGGACGATGTGGCGCAGCCCGCGAGCAGGATGCCGATGAGCAGGGAAAGGGTGCGGGTGATCATGGCGGCGGTGGATGTTTCAGCGAGCGGCTTTCGGCACCGGATTGTTCGACGACTCGCGGCCGAAGATGAGAGAGTTGGGTTTCTCCTCGATGGTGTTGGTGACCGATTTGAGCGAGCGCAGCGAGGCGCGCAGTTCGTCGAGCACGCGCAGCATGTCGCCTTGCATCGGGCCATCGGGTCCAAGGCTCGAGACCGACTTGCGCGTGGCGGCAGCGGTCGCTTCGATTTCTTTGGCGGCCGCACCGATGCCGGTCACCGCCTTGTCGATTTCCAATG
>CAIVXP010000237.1 GCA_903909905.1 Akkermansiaceae bacterium | reverse complement strand
TTCATTTGCGGCGGACCTTTCGGAGAAAGGTCCCTGCCTTGGAGTTTTCTAAGCGAGGGCTTTGAGGCGTTGGAGAAGGGGTGGGTGGGAGTAGTCGAGCCAGACGCGCAGCGGGTGGGGTGAGGGGTGGGAGAGGTGGTCGGCGGTCATTTTGGTGAGGGCGGTGGCGAGGGGAGTAGCGTCGCCGGTGTGTTGTTTGGCGAAGTCGTCGGCTTCGAATTCGTGGCGGCGTGACCAAGCGTTGAGGATGACCGAGAGGATTTTTCCGGCCGGTTCGAAGAGGATCGAGAAAAGTACGAGGCCGACATGGGGGGATATCGTGATGACGCCGAAGGCATCGAAGAGGAGTCGGGCGAAGTGGCCCTGCGGGTTGGTCGCGAGGCCGATAAGGAAAAAGATCGCGGCGGTCTGGATAATGCCGGCGGCGAGGCGTTGCTTGATGTGGCCGCGGCGGAAGTGGCCAATTTCGTGGGCGAGCACGGCGATGAGTTCGGGCGTGGTGCTTTTTTCGATGAGCGTGTCGAAGAGCGCGATCTTGCGATTTTTTCCGAAGCCGGTGAAGAACGCGTTGGCCTTGGTCGAGCGCTTCGAGCCATCCATGACGAAGACATCCTTCACGGGAAATCCGCAGCGGTTACCGAGTGATTCGATTTCCGATTTCAGTTCGCTCTCGGGCATGGGGGTGAACTTGTTGAAGAGCGGCATGATGTAGGTGGGGGCGAGCCAGGTGAGAATGAGCTGCGCGAGGGTGAGAAGGATCCATGCCCAGAGCCATGCGTTGGGCACGCGGTTGAAGATCCACAGCACGGCGGCGGCGAGCGGCAGGCCGATGAGGGCGGCGAGGATGAGGCCCTTGAGGCGATCGGCGATGAAGGTCGCGGGCGTGGAGCGATTGAAGCCGAAGCGGTTTTCGATCACGAAGGTTTCGTAAATCGAAAAGGGCAGCGAGAGCAGCGATTGGCCGAAGAAAAATGCCGAGAGAAAGATCAGGCCCGCGCCGAGTTCCGAATGGGTGAATGAGCGGGCGAATGTGTCGAGCCAGCCAAATCCACCGGCGAACCAGAAGACGAGCAAGGCGGTGAGCGAAACAGCCGACTGAAGGAGATCGTGTTTCGAGTTCACGCGTTGGTAGTCGCGGCCGAGCTCGAGTTTTGATTCATCCATCACGCCGGTGAGTTCCTGCGGCACTTTTTCCGGAAAGGATTTGAGGTTGAGCAGGGTCGCGACAAGTTCCAGTTTCCAGAGGAGAAAGAGCGTCGCCACGATCAGGAGGGTCATGAAATTCCAATCGGTCATTGGAGGAATCATGCATGGGGCGTGGCGCACGGCAAGGCCGGGCCATGGGTGGTCGCAAAATGGTGGTCGGGATTGGACATTGCAGGTTGGGGGGGCTGGGGTTAAATTCGCCCGGAACACATGGTCCGTGCATTGATTTTGAAAGGATGGCTACTGACTTGCCTGTGGCTTGTTTCGGTGGCGAATGCCGAAACCGATGCGAACGCGTCGGCGGAGATTGGGGCGGTGCCGAAGGGGCCTTCCGATGGCGCGATCATGACGCGCAAGGACGCGCGGGCCATC
>CAIVXP010000236.1 GCA_903909905.1 Akkermansiaceae bacterium | reverse complement strand
GTTTCCCCGCCGCCATCGGCGCGCAACTCGCATGCCCGGACAAAATGGTCATCTCGATCTCCGGCGACGGCGGATTCCAAATGACCCTCTTCGAACTCGCCACCGCGCAGCTTCACAAATTGCCGATCAAGATCGTGGTGCTCAACAACCACTACCTCGGCATGGTGCGTCAATGGCAGGAGTTGTTCTACGAGGACCGCACCTCCGGCGTCGACCTTATCGGCAATCCCGACTTCTGCAAACTTGCCGCCGCCTACGGCATCCCGTCGGTGCACATCAAGCGCCCGGCCGATGTCACCCGCATGTTGGAAAAAGCCCTCGCCTACAACGACGGCCCGATCCTCATCCACGCGGAATGCGTCAAGACCGACAATGTTTTCCCAATGATCCCCGCCGGCGCGGCTCTCGAAGACATGATCACCGAAGCGCCCAAGCAGAAGATGGCCAAGCCCGTCGGTTCCACATGATGAAATGACGCGCGGCTTTGGTGTTTGGGTGATTGAAAAATTTCTCAAACCACACCAAAGCCAAACTTCCCGTTCTTCACCCGAATCCTCCAACCCGAAATTTATTTTCCCATGCCCAACATCGTCACCACCGACACTCCGGTGCCAGCCCCGATCATCGCCCGCGGCCCAAGCCACACGCTTTCGATCCTGGTCAACAACCAACCCGGCGTGCTCATGCGCATCTGCCAGGTGTTCTCGCGCCGCGGCTTCAACATCGACTCGCTCGTTGTTTCCGAAGGACGCAACGCGAACTTTTCGCGCATGACCATCGGCATCTCCGGCGACCCGCAAGGGCTCAGCCAGATCATCATGCAGGTCGGCAAGCTCATCGATGTGATCCATTGCTTCGAGCACACCTCCGCCGATTCGGTCACCAAGGAAATGGTGCTCATCAAGATCCAATGCTCGCCCGAGGAACGCTCGATGGCCCTGCAGATCACCGAACACTTCGCCGGCAAAACCGTCGACCTCACGCCGACTTCGATGATCGTCATGATCAACGGCGACAGCCCGAAGGTCGACGCAGCCATCGCGATGTTCTCGCAGTTCAACATCATCGAGACCGTCCGCACCGGCAAGGTCGTGATGGCCCGCGGCGAACAGCCGACTTGAGATCGCGCGTTTTGCGGATTTTTTCAAAGAAGCCATTGGCGCCGCGTGCGCCAGTGGCTTTTTTGCGGACCTAAGCCTTGGTCAATGCTTGAGCCGCGGCTATTATCCATTGTATACTCCTCAGAAAGGAGCGCGCTGGGGCGGAGTTGGGCTTGTCGATTGGAAAATGGGAACTTATTCATTGCCAGTATCGTTTGGTAAAAGAAAGTGCCGGCTGCGACCTGATTCACCTGCTGCCTCTGTTTTTTTACAACTCATACCTGCCGACGCATTCCCAGTTTTATGTCATCATCGCAATCATCCGATCCTCAACACTCCGCAGACACTTCCGTTGCCGCGTCCGCATCCACAAGCCCGTTCACCCTCCGCGGCAAATTGGCAAACCTGCCATGGGGCCCCTCATGGGCAATCTTCTACCTCACCCTCGCGCTGGCGGTCGGCTGGGTGATGCTCGACACCTTCCTCGTCGATACCGTCACCGTTCGGCTTTGCGCGGATGTCGACCAAGGGATCCCTCCGGAAAAACGCATGCCGGTATTTTTGGATCAAATCGCGAGCGACGGATATGCTTGGAATCATCATGCCGAGAACATCGGCAAAGACGGCTCATGGCGCATGCGTTGGACGCACTTGGACAACGCGCCAAACGGCCGCGAACTGCACTGGAACTCGGCCTTCGCATGGTACCTCCGCGGCCTTGGTGAGATCTATCACGCCAACACCGGCGAGTCGCTGCGCAACAGCATTTTCCGCATGTCGATCTGGGCCAACCCGATCCTCTTGGTCGTGGCGTTGATTGTTTTCTCGACCCTGTCTGCCAAACGCTTCGGGCCCCTGTGCGGAACGATTCTCGTGATGGGCATGGTGCTGGTGCCAACCTTTTACGAGGGTTTCATGCCCGCTTATCCCGATCACCACGGCATCCTTGCCTTTGCGTTGATGGGTTTGTTTTTCGGCATCGCATGGGCGGGGGTTTGTTGGGTGAAGCCGGAGGGTGATTTGGACATCACCGCGCCCAATTCGCTCAAGCAAGCGCGCCAAGGCATGATTTTTTCCGCTGTCAGCGGGGCGGCGGCGATCTGGATCAGCGCGCTTTCAACATCGATCGTGCTCGGCACCATCGGCATCGCGGCGGTGGTGTCGGCGCTTTTGATGAGATGGAAAGGGCGCGGTGGGCTGACCCACCATGCAAAGCTCTGGAAATTGTGGGCGCTATGGGGCTCCGGCAGCGCGATGTTTTTCTACCTCTTCGAGTACTTCCCCTCGCACATGGGCATGCGCCTCGAGGTGAACCACCCGTTCTACGCGCTGGCATGGCTCGGCGGTGGATGGATGATCAGCATCCTTACCGGCTGGATTCTTGATGAAGACCGCGAGCGCGGGCCATTCCCGCTCATTCCGATGGTTCTGCCATTCACGGCATGCCTCGTCCTGCCCCTGGCGATCCTGATCGGCGGTACCGAGGTGTACATCCCCAAGGATCCCTTCATGGCAAGGCTGTGGGGCAACATCACCGAATTGCTCACGCTCGCCGAGCGCATGAAGTACACCGGCCTCACTTTGAAAATGGCCTTTGGCTGGTATCCTTTGTTCTTGGTGGCGGCGATCGCGCTTCTCGCGATGCGCGGCCCCGGCCATGGGACGAAAGCCGTGCTGGTGTTTTTGGTGGTGCCGATCTTTTTCATGATCGGGCTGCAGACCTATCAAAGCCGCTGGGGCATGCTGCTGGGGCCGATCTACATCGCTCTTGCCGCGATCCTGATTCCTCAAATCTGGCGCATGCTTCCGTCGCGCACGCCCGTGCGCGTGGCCGCTGCGCTGCTGCTGCTGGCATTTTCATGGCTCTTTATCCAACCCGCAGCCAAACAGCGGTTTTCACAAAACTGGGAGCAATACCGCACGGGAAAATACGCCATCAATTATCCTCAAGGGCTCGCTCTCATCCATCGCCAGATGGCCCGCAGGATTGCCGATAGCGCAGGGAACAAACCGGTGGTCCTGCTCAGCAGCCCCAACAGCTCGGTCATGCTCGGCGGCCTTGGCGGATTCCGCACGATCGGCACGCTTTATTGGGAAAATGTCTATGGCTTGAAAAATGCCGCCAAGGCGCTCAACGCCCAAAGCGAAGACGAAGCCCTCGAGCAACTGCGCGCTCTTGGTGTGACCCACATCACAATGATGCCATGGGAAAATTTCATCGAGCCTTACTTCAACATCCTCAACCCAGAGCCCAAAGATGGCCAATCGTTCCTCAACTCGTTCGGCAAGCGCGCGCTCTTCGACTTGTCGATCCCGTACTGGGCAAGGCCGCTGGTCTACCCGCCCAACGACCTCACGCAAGGCCTGCAACAAAATGTGCTGATACTTCAATTCGCGCCGGACCAAAGCATGGCCGAAGCGAAATTCCATCTCGCGCGCTTTGTGCGATTGGTCGTAGGTGATGCAAATCAGGCGGAGGTTCTGTTCAAGGATGTGCTCCAGGACAACCCCGGTGGCAGTCTCGTGCGCCTCGAGCTTTGCGACCTCTACCTTTCGTCGAAAAAATACAATGAAGCGATGGAACAGTTGTTGATCGCGTTTCGCGATGCCGATCCTGCCACGCGCGAAAACATCGCCAACCAAGTCGCGAATGTCCTCGTCGGTGCGGGCGAAAGGAAATTGCAAGCGGAGCTCGTTCGCGAAGTGGCAGGTTACGCCAATGCCACGGTCGGCAGCTTGTTGAATGCCGCATGGACGCTCTCGACTTTACCCGAACCTGCGATGCGCGATCCGAAGTTTGCGCTCGCCGCCTGCGATCGTGCGGAAAAACTCCAGCATGATGCCGTCACGCTGTTGCTGGTGCGATCGGTGGCTCAGGCGGCATCGGGCGATTTCACCAAGGCTACTGCCACCATCGGCGATCCGACATTGAGCGGAAACAACAACCCGCAGGTCCAAAGCAAAGTCGCCGAACTGCGTGAGGCCTATCAAGCTCGCAAGCTCCCAACCCAATGAACCCGGAAGTCACCATCCTCATGCCCTGCCTCAATGAGGCGGAGACCCTCGCCGAATGCATCAAGGCCGCGCGCGATGGTCTTGCCGCCGCCGGCGCCGAGGGCGAGATCCTCATCGCCGACAATGGCAGCACCGATGGCTCGCAGGAAATCGCCGTTGCTCACGGCGCGCGCGTGTTGCCGGTTGCGGAGCGCGGTTATGGCAATGCCCTTCGCGCCGGCATGGCCGATGCGCGCGGTCGCTTCATCGTCATGGGTGATGCCGACATGAGTTATGATTTTTCCCGCATCGCGCCCTTTGTCGAAAGGCTGCGCAAAGGTGCCGATCTGGTGATGGGTTGCCGCATGCCGCGCGGCGGTGGTACGGTGATGCCCGGCGCGATGCCGTGGAAACACCGTTGGATTGGCAACCCGGTGCTCAGCTTCATCGGCAGGTTGCTTTTCAAATGCCCCAGCCAGGATTTCCACTGCGGGCTGCGCGCGCTTTCCAAAGACGCCTTTCATCGCATGGAGCTGCGCACCGGCGGCATGGAGTTCGCTTCTGAAATGGTGATCAAGGCCTCACTGCATGGCATGAAAATCGAAGAGGTGCCCATCATCCTGCACCCCGACGGTCGCTCGCGCCCGCCCCACCTGCGCAGCTGGCGCGATGGCTGGCGACACCTGCGCTTCATGCTGCTGTTTTCTCCGCGTTGGTTGCTCATCTACCCCGGCGTCTTTTCGCTTCTGCTCGGTGGCGCATGCTTCCTGTGCCTACTCGTCGGGCCGCTTGAAATTCACGGCATCAACTTTGACCTCAACTCCCTCGAAGTCGCCGGGCTGGTTCTGCTCTTCGGCTACCAGATGATCCTCTTCGGCATCTTCGCCCGCATCTTTGCCTACACCCGCGGGCTCCTCCCCGCCCAACACGCGCTCTCGCGCGCCTTCGGGTTTTTCACCCTGGAAAAAGGCCTCGTCGGCGGTGGCTTGGTGACCCTCGCAGGCATCGGCATCATCATCCACTCGCTCGTCGGCTGGGCCTCGACCGGCTTTGGCGACCTCGATCCGCAGCAGGCCACCCGCATCGTCATCGCCGGCCGCACCCTCGCATCCATCGGCCTGCAAACGATCCTCTTCAGCCTGATCTTCAGCTACCTCGGCATCGACGATGTCAGCACCAAAAACAAGAAGGCCTGATCGCGCGACGCGGGCGTAACGGCTCGTTCATCAACCCACACTAAATCCAACACCCCTCCTGCATGCATCCCGCATACTTCCCTGTCTTCTTTTGGAGCTTGTTTATCTTTGCTTCGTTTTTTGGTTACGGAGAAACTTTGCGTCGCGCTTTGAGGCGACCCGAATTTGAGGATCTCGGTTGGG
>CAIVXP010000235.1 GCA_903909905.1 Akkermansiaceae bacterium | reverse complement strand
TTCAGCGCCGCCCCAAAGCCTTCGAAGTCGCGCGGGATCGTGTTGCCCACATGGCCTTTGTATTCCGGGGTAACATCATTCCACTGGTCGAAGGACCCGATGATGTCGATGACCCTCTTCTCGCCGCCCGGCGTGGCAGAGCTGGCAACGGGAATTTCCGGCACGCCCTTATAGCGCCTGATGTTGGCGATGGCCTGATAATAGTAGTTATCGCCGAAGCCGCCTCTCATCGGCTCGATGTCGCGGCTGAATTCCTCGTTGAATCCATCGCACTGAACCCAAGGGCTTTGCATCGAATGGGTGAGCCCCGCGATCCATTCGTTCCATGCGGTGATCATGACGAATTTCGGATCCACCTTGAGCGCGTGATCCCACTGCTCCTGGAAATTGAGCCCGCGTTGGATGGCGTCGATCGATGGATCCTGTTTGCCCTTGTTGAAGCCGCGGCCTCTCGCTTTGCCCGTATGCATGAGTTCCAAAGCACCGGTCTGCCAATGCATGTTCTGCGCGGGCGAAACATTGATTTGCTCGGCAACATTCACGTCCTTGGTAAAGCCGTAAGCCTGCGGGTGCACCCCCAGCCAGTGCCACGTATAAGGCGTGTTCGGATAAGGCGGCGCGCCCGGCCAGAAGGCGGTGCGCAGGGTGAAAAACTCGCGGACCGCAGGCCGTGCGTCATTTGGGTTGCAAAGCAGGAGGGGCTTGCCGTCCCAATCAAACCAGAGGTCGTTGAATTTTCCGGGTCGATAGAATTTTTCCAGCAACTGATCCGCCATATTGGCCATGTCGGTGTTGAGCATGAAACAGATTTGCGGGGTGCGACTGCCTTCCCTGCGCATTTGTAGGATCACCGGAAGGAACTGGTTGAGCATCTCCTCGTAAATGGTGCCGTTGGTCGCATCCAGAACGAGTGTGTCGACGCCCGCATCGGCAAGCATGTGCATGTGCCGGCGAATGACCCATGGGTCTTTTTGATTGTAATAACCGAAGAGCGGCTCGCCCCAATGGGCCATGTGCCATGACTTTGGCCCGCTGTGACGGAAACTTGGGGCCGTGCGCATGTCGGGCTGCTCGGCGAGGATCTTGGTGACGTCGTAGGGGCCGTAACTGAAATCTTCACCGGTCCAAGTGAGATAAAAAATCCCCATGAATCGGTCCTTTTTTGGCGTTCCGACTTCTGTGGCCAGCGGCAGTTCGCGACCCAGCGCGTCAGTCGCCGGCCACGGCACACCAGGGTTGATCGCCAGATCCTTTGGCGCGGAATCTTCTCCGCGCAGCGATGCGCTCAGGACCACCGCAAGCATCAAGAGCCCGGTGGTTTTGGTGAATGAATTTGTGAGTGTGCAGATTGTGGGTTGGCTCGATGCGGGTAAATAGGCGGTAAGCATTTTTTCGAATTTACCAATGGTAAGCGTTTTCAGATCATAGGTCAAACTGACACCGACTCGCGCGAAGCCGGGCTGGCGATGTTTCCGAACACTTTGGCAACCGCTTCGAGATACGCCATGCCATGAACCATGTCGGG
>CAIVXP010000234.1 GCA_903909905.1 Akkermansiaceae bacterium | reverse complement strand
GCAGAGCCGGAATTTGAGACGATGTTGCCGGTCAGATCGTTGAGGTTGGGCGCACGAAATGCCTCGGATGCTCCTGCGTAAACACTCCATTGATCGTCGATTTTGTAGAGCGCGCGCAGTGAGCCGACGAGCGAGTCCCAGTCGGCGGATGCGCTGGGTTGCTGTTTGCCTGCGCTATCATAATAGCGTCCGAACGAGGCATCGGCGTAGGTGTAGCGAAGTCCGCCCGTGATCTCGAGAGGTTCGGTGGCCTGCCATTCGTACTGGCTGTAGATGCCTAGCAGGTCGTAATTTGAGTCATCGCCGATGGGCAGAAGTTCGGAGTACTTGGTGCCGGCTTGGTTGTTCTTGCTTCCGGAAGAGTCGATCGAATCGTGGTAATAATCCAATCCATAAACCAGATTGCCGGGGCCGATTTTTGATTCGAGCATCAGGTCGATGCCGGTGGTATCGAGGTCGATGTTGGATTCGCGCAGTGAGTCTTCCTTGGGGTTGCGATTTTGAAACTCTGAGTCGGCAGAGGTCTGGTAGGAGAGCGTGGCATTCCAGCGTTGGATGGCGGCGTTGTTGTCTGCGTTTTCGCCGGCGTATCGCAGGTAGCTGAGACTTCTTTCTTGGTCGTAGGTGTTGCTGGTCCATTTGCCCGCTTCGGTGACATGGTTGCCGTGGGTCCAGCCGGGGTTGTTGCGGGTGCGGTGCCAACGCGAGACATCATCCTGGTTCACTTGGCTGTGATAGAAAGTGAGTGTTGAGTCAGGCGTGACTGCCCAATCCGTGCGCAGATCGAGGTCCTGTTCCGGGTAGCCGGTGCCGCGCATGCGTCCGACCGATGAGTCTTCGATGTCGCCAAAGTCTTTGGCAGAGAGTCCGAGCATGACGCCGAATTTTCCACCGATGCCGGTTTCTGTTTCCAGTCTTCCGATGTGGCTGCCTTGGCCATTGGCGCGGAACTCGTAGCTGGCGGATCCGGCTTGGTAAAATTCCCCTTCGGTGCGGTTCCTGAAATCCGATGATTTCGTGAAGGCGTTGAGTGTGCCGCCGATCGCGTCGGAGCCGTAGAGTACGGAGCCTTGGTTTTTGATCAGCTCGAGGTGGTCGAGAGAAAGCGCGTCGACGGTGTTCCAGTATTGGACCGCGCCGCTGCGCCATGAGGAGTTGTTGAGGCGGACGCCGTCGACAAGTAGAAGGTTTTGGCGGCCGGTGAAGCCGCGGATGATCGGTGAGCCGTGACCGTGAGCAGTTTTTTGAACGAGCACGCCGGGGGTGTATTGCAAAGCTTCGGGTAGAGTGCGGCGGTTGGTCTCGCGGATGAAATCGGCGTCGATGGTAGCCGTTGAGTAGGCCGTGTCACTGGCGCTTCGGTTCGTGCGGGTGGCAGAAACGACCAGCGGGTCGAGTAGGTTTTGGGCGAGTGCCGGGGCGGCGCTGAGAAGGATGAGTGGGGTGATGGGTGATTTCATGAAAAGCGTTTATGTTGTTGAAATTTGCGAGCGCATCACTTCGCCTCCGAGAGCAGGGCTTCGGCGGTGATTTCGGCGAAAGATCCTGGGGCGCCGAAGTAGTGGATTTTGCGTTCGCCATCGAGGATGATGACCTGTGGCAGGATGTTGATCCGATATTCGCGGGCGAGTTTCATTTCCGGGTCGGAGAAATTTTTCCAGTTGGTGACTTCGTCCGCTTCGAGCGTGCGGAGTTTGGCGAGAGGGTCGTGGTTCACGCCGATGACGGTGAAAGATCGGCCTTTGAATTTGCGCAGCGTGTTGTTGGTGATTTCGAGAACGCGATCGGATTCGGGCATTTCGCTGTTCCAGAAAATGAGCATGGTGACTTTGCCTTTGGTGGATTCGAGCGTGAGGGGTCGGCCTGCGGCGTCGGTGCCGGTAAGGTTGGGGGCGATGCGGCCTTTGGTGAGGTTGCGAATGATGTAGAGTTCGTCCTCGGCGATTTGGGCGACAGCGATTTCGCCGATTTTTACATCCGAGCTTTGGATGATGGCTTTGCGCAGGTAGGTGAGGCGTTTGCGCATGGGTTCGGCATCATCGCCGAGGGATTTGATCACGAGTGCAGCGGCGAGTGCGGCGACCCCTTGAATTTTTGGATCGGGGTGATTTGTTTGGATTTTTTCGAGGATGGAGAGCGTGCCCGGGTCTTGGTTGCGGGCGAGGGCCATGCACATTGGCGCGAGGTTCGGGCTTTGCATGTGGTGGGAGGCAACGGCCTTGCGGATGGCGGCGCTTTCCTGTGCGAAGGCGGGGGTCACTGAGCCATCGGCATTGTTGATGGTGAGTGATCGGGTGAGGTTGAGCAGCCATGCGGCGGGCTCGACTGTCCAGTCTTCGCTGAGCGAGGGGCTGATCACTTGCCACATTTGCCGGGCGTAGCGGAGTGGGTCGGGCCTCGCGGCGAGCGCCGCAGACTTGGCCTCAGGCGTGGTGGCAGCACGGTTGACGAGCGTCCAACTTTCCGCAGCCGATTCCCATGATTTCTTGATGCGAACGGCATCGGCAGGCGATGCGGTGGATTCCGCGACGAGCAGCAGGGAAAGGGCGGCGATCAGGCCGTGAAGGTGTTTCATGGATGGAGGTTAAAAGTTTTCGGCGGGTGGATGGAATACGAAAAATGTGGCACCGATGTGGATCAAAGAACTTGCGCGGGGTTGATCCAACTCAGTCCTTGAAAGCGGGCGAATCCTTGATCTGTGCTCACCAGGGTTGCGCGGTGTTCGATGGCTAGCGCCGCTAGCCAGGCATCATTGATGTCGTTGCCACAGAGACCCAGGGTGTTGATGAAATTGGAGATTATTTTGGCATGGCGATTACCGGCGCCGAGACGACGGGTGCCGGGATAACTCCACAAATCATCTTTCCAGAATCCAAGGGTTTGAGTCATTGGCACCAATTGCAACTTTGGCAGTGTTGGAATTCTTAACAATGCGGCTTCGACCATTTCACATAGTGCGATGGCGTCACCTGCGGCAGCGGTATTCTTTAGCCATTGTTGGCAGGCATCATGCTCAATGGAATCCTCGCGCAGGGCGTTGATCAAAACATTCGCATCGGGTAGAAACAGAGCCATTAGGATCGGGGTGTGCGTAGGCCCAGTTTGGCGAGGTCATGCGCTTCTTGTTCTTCGTCGGCTATGCGGCGAATTTCCTCCCAACTGCGAGGGTCATGTTTAGCGGCGGCGTAGGTGCGAAAGGAATGAGGCGCCGTGGCTGTTGGCGCTTTTTTCTCCAAACGCAGGCGCAGGCCTTCTTCGAGAAATCGAGTGAGACTGACCCCCAAACGAGCGGCCTCGGCCTTAGCCTCCCGGTATAGCTGATCATCGATGCGGAGTGTGGTTTGCATGTGCTCAAAGTAACTTGTGACAGATTTCTGTCAAGTGGTGTCATCCTGAGATTCAGAGCCTTTATATGGAAAAGATCGGCCTGGCGGATGGAATCCGCCGCCACGGAGAGCGCGTCAATGGTGGCACTCGCAGAATTTGCTCGCGGCGTGGCGGGCCCATTGGTCGGCGGTGACGACGGATTCTAGGGACGAGGAGGCTTGGACTTCGTGGTTTTGCATGATGCTGGCTACGCATTGCCAGATGCCGGGGAAGGGGATTTTTCCGGCGCGGAAGGCGTCGACGGCGACTTCGTTGGCGGCGTTGTAGACGGCGGGCAGGGTGCCACCGGTGAGGCCGGCTTCGCGGGCGAGGTCGAGTGCCGGGAAGCAGTCCGTGCGCGGCGCTTCGAATTCGAGTTTCGCAAGGCTGGGGAAATCGAGTGGCGCGAGAGTGCCCTTGATGCGATCGGGCCAAGTGAGCGCGTATTGGATCGGGAAGCCCATGTCGGTGCGGCTGAGTTGCGCGAGGACCGAGCCATCGACGAATTCGACCATCGAGTGAATGATGCTTTGCGGGTGCACGACCACATCGATGCGATCCATGCCGATGCCAAACAGCCAGCGGGCTTCGATCATTTCGAGGCCTTTGTTGAAGAGCGTGGCTGAGTCGATGGTGATCTTCGGGCCCATGTTCCAAGTTGGGTGGCAGAGCGCTTGCTCGGGAGTCACCTTGGCGAGTTCATTTGCGGGCAATTGGCGGAAGGGGCCGCCGGACGCGGTGAGGATGAGTCGTGAAACTTCTGCGTTGCGCGCGTGTTGGCCGTTGAGGCATTGGAAAATGGCGTTGTGTTCGCTATCGACCGGAAGGAGTTGCACGCCTTTTTCCTCGGCGGCGCGGGTGATCACTTCGCCGGCCATCACGAGGATTTCTTTCGACGCGATTGCGAGATCCTTGCCAGCGTTGATCGCGGCGAGGGCGGGGAAAAGTCCGGCCGTGCCGACGATTGAGACCAGCACGATGTCGGTCTCGGCGAGGCTTGCTACTTCGATGAGGCCATCGGGGCCGGTGTAAATTTTCACACCATCGGGCAAAAGCGCACGGAGGGCCTTTTCCTGGGATGCATCGTGAATGGCCACATGGCGCACACCAGTTTCGCGCGCTTGGGCGGCAAGTTTTTCGATGTTGTTGCCAGCGGCGAGGGCGACGATCTCGATGCGGTCGGGCATCGCGCGAGCGACATTCAGTGTCGTGGTGCCGATCGAGCCGGTGGAACCGAGCAGTGCGACGCGTCGTTTGCGGGGTTGGATCATGCGCCGCGCAGGATGAAGCACTTCATGTAAAAATACAACGCTGGCGCGGTGAAGCAGATGCTGTCGATGAGGTCGAGGGATCCGCCGATGCCAGGGAGCATGCGGCCCGAGTCCTTCGCGTCGAGCGCGCGTTTGATCACGCTTTCGGCGAGGTCGCCGATCACTGCGAGAAGGCAAAGGATGAGGCCAAGAATTGCAATGTGGATCTTGGAAGTGAAGAAGGAGTATTCCTGCGGGAAGGCGAAGTAGAGTCCGAAGGCCGCGAGTTGGGCAAAGATCAGTGCACCGACGAAGCCCTCCCAGGTCTTTCCGGGGCTGACATGTGAGATCATTTTGTGGCGCCCGAAAATCGAGCCGGTGATGTAGGCCCCCATGTCGGTGAATTTCGTCACCGCGATGAGCCAGAGCAGAAGGAAAGTGCCGTGGATGCCGATCGTCCCGGGGTTAGCGGATTCGGTTGGGAAGAGAAAGACCACGCGAGCGGTGAAATTGAAAAGGATGACGATGTAGGCAAAGCCCGTGACATTGGCTGCGACGGCGAGCAGGGATTCCACGCCGCGGACCTGATACTTCAGCTGGAGAGTGAACGATCCGAGGATCGCGATGAAGATCGCCAGCGAGTCGACCCAGTAGGGGGCGCTATGTCCGGAGAGCAAGTAGCCGTGCAGAGCGCCGCAGTACGCGAGGGCCATGAGGATGCCGAAGCGCGGGAAGCATTTCACACCGGCACCGCGCAGCATGCGGAAGTACTCGATGGTGCCGATCAGCACGAGCAGGCCGATCAGGCCTAGGTAGGCCCAGGACCAGCGGCTGGCGAAGATGACCGAGACCGTGACCCAAAGAAAGAGGGTGCTGGCGGTTCTTCGCGCGAAGACGATCAGTTTTGAGGCGGGGGAGGGCGGCTTTGGGGCGTCCATTACTGAGTGCATCCAAACCGAGCCCGGCTGGTGTGGCAACTCAATCTGAAAAATTGACGCAACCTTTTAGGCGTAATGGGGTTTCACTTATGAGGTTGAAATCGGAATTCCGTTTTTGACCGCAACCACACACAATCATGAAAACAAAACTGATCATGGCCATGGGGGCGCTGCTAGGCACCATGTTGATGGCCGGGGCCCAAGGTTCCGGGGATAAGCCCAAAGGTGACGGCAAGCCGCCTGGTGGGCGTTCGCAGGGCCCGCCACCACTACTGTTAGAGAAATTCGACACAGACAAGGACGGCAAGCTTTCCAACGAGGAGCGCGAGGCAATGAAGGCGGAACGCCAGAAAGTCGGCGAAGGTCAAGGCAAGGCTATGCTCGAGAAGCTCGATACGGATAAGGACGGCAAGATCAGCCCCGAAGAGCGTGAAGCGTTCAAGGCCGAGCGCCTGAAGGAAATGGAGCAGCGTCGCAAGGAGGATTTTGACAAGTTCGATGCCGACAAAGACGGCAAGTTGAGCTACGAAGAATTTGTCAAATTGGGCGAGCATCACCGTGCCGAGATGATGAAGAGAATCAGGCAGGGCGGTCTGCGTCCGCCGGGTGGCCCTGCAAGCGGCGATGGTCCGCCACCGCCACCGACAGAGTGAGCTTCGTAAATTTGCGCAAGCCGCGGGCGGGTTTTCCTGTCCGCGGTTTTTTTGTGTGCCGAGGTCGGGCTTGCGCCCCTGCGGCTTGGTCGGTATGGATCTGCGCACAATGACCCTTGAACCGGACCAGCATGCATCTCTCGGCGGGATGTATTCCGACTACTTTCTTGATTACGCCAGCTATGTGATTCTTGAGCGGGCTGTTCCGCATTTGAATGACGGCCTCAAGCCCGTGCAGCGGCGGATCCTGCATGCGATGGAGGAGCTTGATGACGGTCGTTACAACAAGGTCGCGGGGATTGTGGGCAACACGATGAATTACCATCCGCACGGCGATCAGTCGATCGGTGCGGCCATCGTGCAGCTTGGGCAAAAGGACCTGCTCATCGATACCCAAGGAAACTGGGGCAACACCCTCACTGGTGATGGGGCCGCGGCCCCGCGATACATCGAGGCGCGCCTGACGAAGTTTGCGCTCGATGTCGTCTTTAATCCCAAGACGACGCGTTGGCTGTCGAGTTATGCTGGTCGGCGCAAGGAGCCGGACACCTTGCCAGTAAAGTTTCCCCTGCTGCTTGCTCAAGGGGTCGAGGGCATTGCCGTCGGGCTTGCCTGCAAGGTGCTGCCACACAATTTCAACGAGCTCATCGAGGCTTCGATCGCTGTGTTGCGCAATGAGCCGGTGAGCCTGCTGCCGGATTTCCCGACGGGTGGCATCATGGACGCGTCGGAATACCGCGACGGATTGCGTGGCGGCAAGGTGCGGGTGCGCGCACGAATTGC
>CAIVXP010000233.1 GCA_903909905.1 Akkermansiaceae bacterium | reverse complement strand
CCCGCGGTCCAATCCGCAACCCTGATGTTTTTTCAATGCTGCATCAAGGTGCGGCAGCGGCGGCCTCGGCGGCTTGCTCGGTGGCAAGCACATCCGTGCGGAGGTCGCCACCTTTGCGCTTGCTCCACCAGAGCACGATTGGCGAGGCCACGAAGACCGACGAATAGGTGCCGACGACGAGACCGATGAGGATCATGACCGAGAAGTCACGCAGCGAGGATCCGCCGAAGAGCGAGAGGATCGCCACGGTGATGATGGTGGTTGCCGAGGTGAGCAGCGTTCTTGAAAGCGTCGCGTTGATCGCCTCGTTCATGATCGATTTGATCGAGCCGCCACGGATGAGGAGGTTTTCGCGGATGCGGTCGAAGACAACGATCGTGTCGTTGATTGAGTAGCCGGCGATGGTGAGGATCGCGCCGACATGGATCAGCGATAGTTCGCCGCCAAGCAGGACCACGAGGCCAACGGAAATGATCACATCGTGCAGGATCGCGACGAAGCCGCCGAGTGCGAAGGAAAACTCGAAGCGGAAGGTGATGTAGAGCAGGATACCGATGAGGCCGAGGACAAGGGCGATGAGCGAGTCCTTGAGGAAAGTGCCGCCGATGAGCGCGGAGACTTCCACCTTGCTGCTGTCGATCACATAGTTGTGATCGGCCGCGGTTTCGGAGTTGGCTTCGGATTTTTTCTCACCGAGGGCGGGAATGCTTTCGCGGAGTTTGGCGATGATGGTGTCGGCATCCCTGGTGTCGCAGCGGACGGTGAGGAGGGTGCCGGTGGCGGGGTTGCCTTGCTCTTGAGGGTAGGCGGCCTTGGCGAGTTGGAGGGTGGAAAGGGCCTTTTCGACATCGGCGGTGGGAATTTTTACATCCGTGCCGAGTTGAAATTTGATGAGGGTACCACCGGTGAAGTCGACGCCGAAGGCATGATCCTTGCGCAGGCCGAAGGCGGCCAACGAGAGCACCACCAGCACGATTGATAGGAGCGCGCAGGCGCGGGACTTGCCGATGAAGTCGAATTTCGTGGCCTTGAAGAGGTTGAGGAATGAGACTTTTTTGAGCGCGTTGAGGTCGGTGCCCCAGCGGAAAAGCACGCGGGTGACGAGGATCGCGGAGAACATCGAGGCCACGATGCCGATGGTGAGGGTGATGGAGAAACCCTTGATTGCGCTGCTGCCGAAGATGAAGAGCAGGACGGCGGTGATGAGCGAGGTGAAGTTCGAGTCGAAGATCGCAGTGAAGGCCTTGTCGTAGGAGGCTGAGATTGCTGTTTTGAACGACTTTCCAGCCTCCATTTCCTCGCGCAGGCGTTCGTAGATGAGCACGTTGGCATCGACCGCCATGCCGATGCTGAGGATCATGCCCGCGATGCCGGGCAGTGAGAAGGTGAAGCCGAACATGGCCATCACGCCGAAGAGGATCACGCCGTTGATGGCCAAGCCGAAGAGCGCGATGATGCCTGCGAAGCGGTAGTAGAGGAGGACGAAGAGGGCGGTGATGGTGAGCCCGACGATGCCTGCCCAAATGCCTTGCTTGACGACTGCCGCGCCGAGGGTGGGCGAGACGGTGTCTTCCATTTCGACAACCAGCGGGTTTTCGAGTGGGTTCATGAGTGCGTTGGCGAGGTTTTGCACTTCGCCCGGCTCACGCAGGCCTTCGACGATGAATTGCTTGCCGAGCGGGGTTTGGTTGACGACTGGGGCGCTGATCACTTCGCCGTCGAGCACGATGGCAATGCGATCCAAGCCGGAGCGCATGTTTTTGGTGAGGGCGATCATTTTGTCGGTGCCCTCGGCATTGAGCGTGATGGATACCGCATCGGCCTGCTGCGGCGATGGCACGGCATCGGCGATGTCGGATCCGCCGAGAGCCATGCGGCGGTTGAGAAGGATCGGTCGGGTGTACTCGTTGCCGTCCTCGTCCTTGCCCTTGAGTGTGTAGGCTTTGTATCCGGGGATGATTTCCGAACCGTTTTGCACGCGTTCGGCAAGCGGCTTGCCATCGTCGCCGGGTTCGTCGTTGCGGCGGCTCACCTCGCGCAGTTCGAGTTTGGCGACCTTTTCGAGGGTTTCGCGGATCTTGGCCGAGGTTTCGGGTTCGACTCCGGGCATTTGAACGAGGATGCCGTCGGCTCCCTGGCGGGCGATCAGCGGCTCGGATGTGCCCATGCTGTTGAGGCGTTTTTCGATAACAAGAATCGCTTGCTCGACCTGCTGGGGTGTGACCTCCATTTTCTCGCCGCTGTCCGACTCGCGAGGTTGCACACGGAGGGTGAATGAGGATCCGCCAACGATGTCGATGCCGCCTTTGAGGCGCTCCTTCACCGGGGTCGCTGCCAGTACGCAGAGTGCGGTCATGCCAATGAGCAGGACTGTGCCGACATTGCGTTTGCGCCGCTCGATGTCGGTGGCAAAGTACCAGAAGAAGAGGATCACAAGGATCATGCCGGTCACGAAAATGGTGAGCGGATCTTCGTAGAATGAGGTGGCGGCGAGCATGGCGAAAAGCGGTTGGTGAAATGCGGAAGGCGTAGGACGCGCGTGAGACGCGTGGGTGCGATCTTATTATGCCGCGGATTCTTTTTTGGCTACGTTGCCAATGGCGGCCTTGTCGAATTCGATCATCGTGCCTTCGGCCACTTTCACGACCACGGTATGTTCGCGCACGTTGTGGACGATGCCGTGGATGCCGGCGGTGGTGACCACCTTGTCGCCCGATTGCAGGGCGGCGATGCGGGCGGCTTGTTCCTTGCGCTGGCGTTGTTGCGGGCGGATGAGCAAGAAGTAGAACATGACGACCATGAGGCCCATCATGATCAGGGGGTTACCGAGGATGCCACCTTGGGGTGCGGGTGCGGCTTGGGCGAGGAGGGTGGTGAGGAGTGTGTTGGTGGTCATGATGTGGGGTTGTGGTTGTATCGTTTGATGAAGGAGTCTTTGTAGTCGTTGAATTTTTCGTTAGAGATGGCTTCCCTCGCGCCGGCGACGAGACCCATGTAGAAATGCAGATTGTGGAAGGAAAGCAACCGCAAAGCGAGCATTTCCCCCGCGCGAAACAGGTGGCGAATGTAGGATCGGGAGAATCCTGAGACATGCGGGTGGGCGGATTCGCAGAGCGGGCGTGGGTCCTTGGCGTGGATGAGGTTTTTGATGTGAAGGGGTCCGTCGAGTGTGAAGGCCACGCCATGGCGGGCCATGCGGGTGGGCATGACGCAGTCGAACATGTCGACGCCGCGGGCGATCATTTCCAAAATCTGCGGGGGGGTGCCGAGGCCCATCGCGTAGCGGGGTTTATCGGGTGGAAGAAAGGGCACGGCATTTTCGATCGCGCGAAACATTTCATGCTCGGGCTCGCCGACCGATACGCCGCCGACCGCGTAGCCATCGAAGTCCATCGCCACGAGCTCGCGGGCGGATTGCTCGCGGAGCTCAGCATAAATTGATCCCTGGACGATGCCGAAGTGAAGTTGGCGGCCATTGCCCGACATGGGTTGGTGGGTGGTGACCCAATCCTTGCAGCGGCGTGCCCAGCGGGTGGTGAGGGCGAGCGAGCGGGCCGCGTAGGCTTCATCGCAGGGGTAGGGCGGGCACTCGTCGAAGAGCATCGCGATGTCGGATCCGAGCGAGGCTTGGATTTCCATGCTGAGCTCCGGGGTAAGCATCATTTTCGATCCATCAAGGTGGTTTTGAAAACGCACGCCCTCTTCGGTGATCTTGCGGAGCTTGGCCAAGGACCAAACTTGGAATCCGCCCGAGTCGGTGAGAAATGGCTTTTGCCAGGTGGTGAAGCCGTGAAGCCCGCCCATTTCGCGGATCAGCTCGTGGCCGGGGCGCAGCCAGAGGTGGTAGGTGTTGCCGAGGATGATTTGCGCGCCGAGTTGCTCGAGTTCGAGCGGGTGGAGGGTTTTGACCGAGCCTTGAGTGCCGACCGGCATAAAGATCGGGGTTTCGACAACGCCGTGCGGCAGGCTCAGGATTCCGCGTCGGGCGGAGCTGGCGGGGTCGGTCGCAAGGAGGGAAAATGGCGCGCTCAAGTCCGCATCAAGTAAGCGCAATCCGCGCGTGGGCCAAGTGGAAAGAGGTGGAAACAAAAAAGCCCCCAGCGCCGGAGCGGTGGGGGCTTGGGGTAAGTTTTTGAGAGTCGTGATGCGAGATCAGTAGGAAACGCGCGAGCGTCCGCCGGAGCTGATGATGCGGACGCGGTCGCCGACGGAGAATTGCTCGCGTGAGTTGACCTCTTGAACGATGGCGACCGAGCCGCCTTGGTCGAGGCGGACGGAAATTTCGATGCCGCGGCGCGAGGTCATCGCTTGTTGAGCCTGCGAGGCGATGGCGCTGCCGACAAGGGCACCGCCGACGGCGCCGGCGGTGTTCGAGGCGCGGCCGCTGCCGATGTTGCTGCCGAGGAAGCCGCCCGCAACAGCACCTGCGAGGGCGCCGCCTTGGCTGCCGCCTTCGATTTTCACGGGGCGGATCGAGGTGATGCGACCGGTTTGGACCGCTTGGGCGCGGCCGGCTTCACCGCGTGAGTAAACATCACCAGTGAGACTGTCCTGCGCGCAGGAGCTGAAGAGAAGGGTGGTAGCCAGTGCGAATGCTATTTTTGATTTCATGGTGGTTGAGTTTATCGGCGCGAAAATGCCTCTGGCAAGGGGGAAATTGGGGAATGGATATTGGAACATAGGGAAATTGGATAATTGAGGAGAAGAGTGTGTTTGGGAAATTCTGTACGGGCTACGCGTGAGATTTCTTGCTTGCGGGCGCATTTTTCCGTATCCGGTCATCGATGAGCGAATGGTATCACACACGCAAGGGAGAGCAGGTCGGGCCGGTGGATTTTGAAACGCTGCGGGGCATGGCGGCCAGGGGTGAGCTCGACGCCGAGAAGGACCTTGTCTGGTCGAATGGCATGAAAGACTGGATCGCGGCAGGCAAGGTTGCGGGTTTGTTTGATCAAGCACCACCCTCATTGCCGGTGGTTGGTCCAGACTTCGAACCCGAGCCGGGCAGCATTGAGCCGCTCGAGGTGGGTGCTTGTGTGAAGCGGGCGTTTGAGTTGACGAAGAAAAACTTCGGGCGGCTGGTTTTGGCGATGATTACCGTGTTGGCCGTCTACTTCGTGGTCGTGCTGGTGCTGAGTGCGATCGATGCTGCGATGGGCTGGAAACCGCCAATCGAATCGGCCCGTAACCAGGGAAGTGTCTTCAATCAGTTGGCGATGCAGGTTGTTTCCATTTTCATTTCGCTGGGGGTGACGCGATTTGCTCTCAATCTCGTTTCCGGAAGGTCCTTTGGCATCGCGCAGATTTTTGGCGAGGGCGACAAGCTGCTCCGGGGAGTTGGTGTATCAATCTTGCTCGGACTGATGGTTGTGGTGGGTCTGATCTTTCTCATCGTACCTGGTATTTGGCTCGGACTGAAATATGGTCAGGCCATGAATGCCTTGGTCGATCGCAACTGCGGTGTGATCGATGCTTTCAAGTACAGCGCAAAAATTACCGAGGCTCACAAAGCGAAGTTGATGTTGCTGGGATTTGCGGCGATTGGGATCATACTGGCGGGATTGATCGCGCTCGTAGTGGGGGTTGTTTTTGCCTATCCGGTGGCAGGACTGGCTTGGGTGCTTGGCTACCGCTGGATGCAGCTCGGTCGCCGCGCGGTGATTGATGGGAATTGAAAATTGCCGATGGGCGGCATCGGCGGGGCTATATTGTATAACCGTGATTATTAAAGATTTGTGCTGGATTGAAGGACCAAAAAGGGTATGTTTATCTCAATTGAATGAACAAAACTCCCTACCTCAACCGTATCGCGACCGCTCGCTTGGAGAGGCCTGCGACGACCTCGCAAGACGCTTATGCCCAAGTGGACCGTATGGCGAAATCGATGAGTGGTCAATTTACGACGAAAGCTTCCGTCGTCTCGTCAGATGGGCGGAAGAAGCGGGATGTTTCTTCGAAGGGCTCCAACCGCTGAAAGTGGGCGGTAGGGAGCACGATCTGACTTTCATGGAGGAGAGTCGCACTTGGTTGAAGTTCACGAAACCTGCTGCGGCAGGTTATGTTGTCTCTTTTGATTTTGGAGCGCCTTCTCTTGAGCCTGCTCTTCTCATGGAGTATCTGGATAGGATCTTGTTGCAGAATGAAATTTTTGCGGATCGGGTATCATTTGTCGGAGTGGCCGGCGAACGCCACAGGCCTAGGATCCTCACCCGCCAACCGCATATTCGCGGAGACGATGCCACGCCGATCGAAATAGTGCGTTTGATGACGGAGGAACTGGGATTCAGGCAACTCGCCGCCCACTTTTCGGTTGGGTATGAGAACTCGCTGGCATTTGTCCGGGAAGATGTCGCTGTATTCGATTTGAGACCTGCAAATGTGGTCAGAACTCATGAGGGTCTCATCATTCCGATCGATTCCATTCCTTATCGATTGAACGAGTCCGCGCGAAAGATTCTGAGCGAGTGATGCGGTGATGAAAAATGATGCGAATGCCCGCAAAAATTTTAAGGAAAAATAGGGGCTTTCAAATTTCCCACTTCCACCGCTTGCGCTTGGCGGGGTGGTGGATAGCTTGGTGGCCGTCCGATGTCTGATTCTTTTGTCCACCTGCATGTCCACAGTGAGTTTTCGTTGTTGGATGGGATGATCCGCATGGATGATTTGGCGAAGCGTGCGGCGTCGATGGGGATGCCTGCGGTGGCGGTGACCGACCATGGGAATTTGTTTGGGGCGGTGGAGTTTTACCAGAAGTGCAAAAAGGCGGGGGTGAAGCCGATTTTTGGATGTGAGATTTATCTCGCGCCATTTTCGATGGAGGAAAAGAAGGAGTTGGTGGGGCGCAAGCGGGCGACGCATTTGACTTTGCTGGCTGAGAACAACGAGGGATGGGATAATTTGTCCAAGTTGGTATCGAAGGGGCACCTTGAGGGGCTTTATCATGGCAAGCCGCGGGTCGATCGCGCTGCGTTGCGGGAATTTTCCAAAGGAGTGATCTGCCTTACCGGTTGCATATCGGGTCCGGTGAATGAGTGGCTGCATGCGGGTGATGAGGCCAAGGCGCGCGAGACATTGACCGAGTTGGTGGAAGTTTATGGTGCGGCTAACATCTATGTGGAGATTCACGACCATGGCATGGAGGCGCAGCGGCGGGTGAATCCGATTTTGCTCAAGCTCGCCAAGGAATTCGGCCTCAAGCCGGTGGCGGCCAATGATGTGCACTTCCTCGATCGCAAGGATCATGACGCGCACGATGTCATGATCTGCATCGGCACCGGGCATCAGCTGATCGATGAGAGCCGCATGCGGTATTCGCCGGAGGTCTATTTCAAGTCGGCGGAGGAAATGCGCGCGATTTTTGCCGAGCTGCCCGAGGCGTGCGATGCGACGCTGGAAATTGCCGAGCGATGCAATGTTGAGATGAAACTCGATTCAACCTCATCGGAAAAGTACCCGCAGTTCGGTACGCCGGATGGCAGCCCGCGCGAGGAATATCTGATGCGGCTTTGCACTGAGGGATTGGTGGCGCGCTATGGTGCTGAGAAGGCGGCCGACCCGGAGATTTTCGGTCGACTCAAGTACGAGGCGGAGGTCATTAACCAACTTGGTTTCGCATCGTACTTCCTGATCACGGCGGACTTCATCCGCTGGGCGCGGGAGCAAAACATTCCGGTGGGGCCAGGTCGCGGGTCTGCGGCGGGATCGCTGGTGGCGTATGCCTTGGGGATCACCGACATTTGCCCGCTCAAGTTTGGTTTGTTGTTCGAGCGCTTCCTTAATCCCGAGCGTGTGAGCCCGCCGGATGTTGATATCGATTTCTGCCAATCGCGCAGGCCCGAGGTGATTGATTATGTACGCAAAAAATACGGCGAGCGCTGTGTTTCGCACATCATCACCTACGGCACGATGGGCGCCAAGAGCGTGATTCGAGATGTCGCGCGCGTGATGGGCTTGGCTTATTCCGAGGGCGATCGTTTGTCGAAAATGATCGACGCCAAACCTCTCGACAAGGACGAGAAGGAAAAGTTTGGCGATTCGATTTTGGCGCGCGAGTTGGAGCGCAATACCGAGCTGCGCGAGACCATCGAGGCGTCGTCGACTTACCAAGACGCGTGGACTTACGCGTTGGCGCTCGAGGGGCTCAACCGCAATGTTGGCATTCACGCGGCGGGCATCGTGATCGGCGACCGTGCCTTGGATGATCATGTGCCGCTCACGCGCGGCAATGAGGGTGAGGTGGTGACGCAATACGACATGGGCGCGATCACCGAGGTAGGATTGTTGAAAATGGATTTTCTCGGTCTGCGCAACCTCACGGTCATCCAGGAAGCGGTCGAGCACATCCGTAAGGTGAAGCCGAATTTCCGCATCGAAGATGTGCCTTTGGATGATCAGCCGACATTCGACCTGCTGAACCGCGGCGAGACGATGGGCGTGTTCCAGCTCGAGTCGGGCGGCATGGTCGAGACCTGCCGAAAGTACCAGATCGAGAAGATCGACGACATCATCGACTTGCTTGCGCTTTATCGTCCGGGCGCGATGGAGTTCATCGATCAGATGATCGAGGTCAAGAAAGGTCGCAAGAAGGCCATGTATGAGCATCCGCTGCTCGAGCAGGTCTGCGGCAACACCTACGGGGTCATGATCTATCAGGAGCAGGTGCAGAACGCGGCCAAGCTGCTGGCGGGTTACACGCTTGGCGGTGCCGACCTTTTGCGGCGCGCGATGGGCAAGAAGGACCCCGAGAAGATGGCGAAGGAGCGGGGAAAATTTGTCGAAGGTTGCGGCAAGACCAACGGCATCGGCGAAGCCTTGGCGGGCAAGATTTTCGAGAAGATCGAAATGTTTGCCGGCTACGGTTTCAACAAATCGCACTCAGCGTGTTATGGTCACATTTCCTACTGGACCGCGTGGTTGAAGGCGAACCATCCGGTCGAGTTCATGGCTGCTTTGCTGTCGAATGAAATCCACAACACCGACAAGATCGGCGTGTTTGTTTCCGAGTGTCATCGCATGGGCATCGAGATCCTGCCGCCCGACCTCAATGCATCGGGCCTGCGCTTCCGTCCGGCGGCGACGCCCGGTGGTGGTCAGGGGATCCGCTACGGCTTGGCGGCGATCAAGAACTGCGGCGAAGCGGCGATGGCCACGGCGATCGCGGAGCGCGAGGCGAAGGGGAAATTTGCCTCGATTGATGATTTTGCGTCGCGTCTTGACTCGAAGGTTATCAACAAGCGGATCCTTGAAAACCTCGTCAAGGCCGGTGCGCTCGATTGGACGGGGGAAACCCGGGCGGGAATGTTTGTGCGTCTCGAGCATGTCGTTGCCACCGCATCCTCGCTGCAGCGCGACCGTGCGTCGGGTCAGGTTTCGTTGTTTGGCGACATGGGATTTTCCACGCCTTCAGCAAGCGCTAAGAAGTCGGCTGATGCGCCAAGCGTCGCCGAGTGGGGCAAGGACGAGCGCCTGGCGCACGAGAAGGAATTGCTCGGATTTTATGTGACGGGTCATCCGCTCGACAAATTTCGCGGCGTGATTGATTCAGATCGCTTCAAACGCCTGGGCTTGATCGAGGATCTCGATTTATCGAACCCTCGTGATCGTTTTCCGTTTGCGGGGATGATTCGTTCGCTTGAGGCCAAGGTGACCAAGACCGGCAAGCCGTTTGGTGTGTTGGTGCTGGAGGATTTCACCGGAAGCGCCGAGATCGTGTTGTGGGGCGAGAGTTTTGTGCCCGCGCGCGACGAAGGTTTGCTTGAGGTGGGCAAGATTGTGAAAATGCGTTGTGCGGTGCAGAGCGACGAACGGACCGGTGGTTTCCGCCTGACAGGATCCGATGTCTCGGAGCTCAAGCCCAAGCGGACCTCCGCCAATGGCAAGGGAGTGCTCGATCTCGTTTTGTGGACTAGCCGACATGGCGATTGGGACATCGAGGAAATTTCGCGCATCCTCGGCGCGCACCCCGGCAGTACCCCGGTGAGGTTTCACATCCAGAACAGCGCGGGCAAGCGCGCCACGGTGGAAGCGGGCGAGGCCTATCGGGTGAAACTTGATCGCGAATTGGAAGCGGCCCTCGATCGTTGGATCGATGCGGATTGAGTCCGAAAACAGAATTTGAAACCACGAAACACACGAAATTTCACGAAAGGCATGAGATTTCATGTCACGCTTGTTTTAGCGTTTTGGAAAAGCCATAAACTCCCCCAGGGACTTCTTATTTCGTGTTGTTTCGTGACTTTCGTGGTTCCTTCTTCGGAATCTGGGTTGAGTGGGGGATTGTCCGCGGGCAGGGAGCTTTTTAAGAGGATCGCTGATTTACAGATTTGCTGATTTGCGGTGGTGGGGGGGGCTTTCATGCGTTTTTCCTCTGAGTTTTCGCAATGTGAATAAGTCGGGATAAGTCGAGCT
>CAIVXP010000232.1 GCA_903909905.1 Akkermansiaceae bacterium | reverse complement strand
TGAATGGCGACGCGCGCGATGCGATGCGGCAGATTGCAAGACTGTCGAAAAACCTGCGACCGAGAGGCATCGTCATCTTCACCCTCAAGCTGCCGGGCATTTCATCGATCGATGAAACCACCACCCTCGAATCCGAAGTGATCGGCATCGCCCGCAAAGCCGGGCTCAAAAAAATTGCGACGAGGCACCTGACCTACAACCGCAACGAATTCACGATGTTCTTCGAGCGCGAAGCTTGATGTGCCAACTCATGCGAGGTTGGTGAAAACCGCCTGCACATCATCATCGTCCTCGAGCTTGTCGACGATCGTTTCAACTTCGACCATCTGCTCTTCGGTCAGTTCGATCGGCTGATTTGGCAAGCGTTGCAGGCCCGACTTGCTGGCGGTAATGCCGAGGGCCTCGACCGCTTGGGAAAGCTGCGCGAAGGCGGTGTAGTCGCCGATGACCGAGACCACCCCCTCGTCGACATGCATTTCCTCAAGACCGGCATCGATGAGTTCGAGTTCGATCTCCTCGAGGTTCTTGCCCTCGGGCACGGGAAACTCGATCACCGATTTGCGCGAGAACATGAAGTCGAGCGCTCCCGAGTTGACCATTTGGCCGCCGTTCTTGTTGAAGATCGTTTTGATGTTCGTCACCGAGCGGTTCGAGTTGTCGGTTGCGACTTCGATGAAAAACAACGAGCCATGCGGACCCTTGGCTTCGTAGGTGATTTCGGAAATTTCCGAGGCATCCTTGCCGGCCGCGCGCTTGATCGCCGCCTCGATGTTCTCGCGCGATAGGTTCTGCGCTTTCGCGTTGGCGATGGCGACACGCAGTCGGGCGTTGCTCTCCGGATCGGGCCCGCCATCCTTGGCGGCCAGCGTGATCGATTTGGCAAGCTTCGGAAACACCTTGGACATTGTGGCCCAACGCGATTCCTTGGCCCGGCGGCGGCATTCAAAGGCTCTTCCCATGGTTGATGAAATTTAATGGTTTGCGCCGCCCATTGGGACAGATCCGCGGGCCTGAATCAAGCGGCAGTCGGAGTTTTTGCTTTGATGCCGTTTTGATCGATCACGCGGAAGGAGCCTGCGACTTTTTATCCGCGCCTGAAATCTTTCCAACAAAGACATAACAAACCGGGATTAGGAACAATCCGATCACCGTGGCGATGCCCATTCCGAAGACCACGCCGGTGCCCATGGTGCTGCGCGAGGCGGCGCCCGAGCCCGAAGCCAGCATCAAGGGCACACAACCGAGAATGAATGCGAACGAAGTCATGAGGATCGGGCGCAGGCGAAGTTTGGAAGCCTCGATGGCAGCTTCGAGCATGCCCATGCCCTCGTCGTGTTTCATCTTGGCAAACTCAACGATGAGAATCGCGTTTTTCGCCGCCAGACCAATCAGCATCACAAGGCCGACTTGCGCATAGACATTGAGCTCGAAGTTTCTGAGCAGCAATCCGATCAGCGTGCCAAGGATCACCGAAGGCGTTGCAAGCAGCACCGCAAAGGGCAAAGACCAGCTCTCATACTGCGCGGCAAGGAGCAGGAAAACGAAAAGCAATGCCATGCCAAAGACCACCGCCGCCTCGCCCTCGGATTTTTTCTCCTGCAGTGTGAGGCCCGACCACTCGTAGCCAACATTCGATGGCATTTGTTTCATCACTTCCTCCATCGCTTTGAGCGCTTGGGCGGAGCTGTAGCCGGGTGCCGGCGCGCCCATCATTTCCACCGATCTCTGAAGGTTGAAGCGTGAGGTGAAGTTGGGGCCGGACATTTTCGAAACCTTCACCAGCGTCCCAAGCGGCACCATGGCACCTTCACTGTTACGGACATGGAATGCCCCTATGTCATCGGGGCTGTTGGTGAATTCCGGATCCGCTTGCAGGAAGACCTTGTAGACTTTGCCAAAGCGCACGAAGTCATTCACATAGAGGCCGCTCAGGTACGCCTGAAGCGCTTGAAAGACACTGTCGACCGGCACGCCCAATGCGCGGGCTTTTTCGCGATCGAGCTCGACCTTCACCTGTGGCGAGTCCGGTTGATAGGTGGTTGTCACGCGGCCGATCTCCGGCCTTTTTGCGGCGGCAGCGACCACCTGGCGGACATAACCGGCCATTTGCTCCGAAGATCCGTTGGCTCGATCCAACAACTGCATCGTGAAGCCCGAAACATTGCCGTAGCCCGGCAAAGGTGGCGGACCGAAAGCGAAGACCCGCGCACCCGGGATCGACGCAAAGCGTTTGTTCCACTGCATCGCAATCGCCTTGGCCGAAAGCTCTGGAGAGGCTCGCTCTTCCCAGTCATCGAG
>CAIVXP010000231.1 GCA_903909905.1 Akkermansiaceae bacterium | reverse complement strand
TGCCACCGCACGCAGGGCCTCGGCCGATGCCGGAAAATCCAATCCACCCGAACCACTCCGCAATCTCAGCAGGTCCGCCATCCACGCCATCAACACATCGAAGAGCCGGCTCCTCACATGCTGATACTCGACCTCGACCGAGGCCTTGTGGTGATCTGACCGCTCTTTCAGCCAAGCCCCATCCGTGCCGTCACGATATGTCGCGATCTCTTCTTTCTCAGCCGCCTTGGCCGCATCCTCAGCCTGCTCGCGCCGCTCTTCCAAAAATCCAACGAAAGCCGACTTCATCTGCAAGGCCGCAATCGGCGTGCCAAAACCTTTCGACGCGGCACGATTCAATGCCGCCACCAACTCCGCTCCACCATCCTCCAACATCGCCCTTCCACCCGTCAGCTGCATCCGCACGCAACGCGATAAAATCGTTGGCAACAAACGCTGCGGATTATGGGTCAGCAACAACAGCAAGGTGTTGCGCGCTGGCTCTTCGAGTGTCTTGAGAAAAGCATTCGAGGCCTGATCCGACATGCGGTCGGCATCGACAATGACGCCCACCTTGTAAGTCCCCACAGGCGCCGCCAAATGAAGGGTCTCTTCCAAATTGCGAATTTCATCAATGCCGATGCGCCGCGATTTCATCCGCGGACGCAGAATCCGCACCCAGCTGTTTTCCAACTCATCCAAAGGCGGCACTTCCTCAACCACCGGTTCGCCAAACAAATCCATCCCGCCGGACTCACCCGATCCGTTGAGCATCCGGACGATCTTCGCCGCAAGCTGCTCTTTGCCCGCCCCCTGCGCGCCGCTGATCATGAAGGCATGCGCCAAGCGCCCCCGCTCATGCGCGGAGGAAATGAGTTCAAATGCGCGATCCGACGAAAATGCCATCCGCCGCCATGCTCGCCAGCCATGCCCTTACGCGCAATCCGAAATCCGAATGCCCGACCACTTGCCAAAACTGAGTTTCGCATTTATCGAACGCCATGACTTGGAACGACCGATTTCTCCACCTCTTCGACACCTGCTCCGCACACTACCAAAATGGTAAGCGCGATTACGATGCTTGGTTCAGCGCCGCGGACCTCCAACTGCTCGAAGAAATCGGCTACAAAACCCGCGAGTTTTTCGACTTCGTCGAAGACTTCTGCGACAAACAAAACCCAGCGCCCTCCACTGCCCTGCTCATTGCCGCCGTGCGCCGCGATTATTTCCACAGCATCCAGAAACGGCTAAAAAGCGACAAAACCCTCACGCACGACGAGCTCCCCACCTTCGGCGATACGCTCAACGACATCGCCTACCTCCCGCGCATCCTCGCCAAGGCACGCGCCAAACTCCGCGGCGAACTCGACCCAGATATCATGTACAGCTGCGGCGGCGACCTCAATTTCCTCAAAAACAACGGCGATATTCACCCGGCGGACTTCCTCCGCCAGGTCTGGGCCTCTGGCGAAGATGACCAAAAGCTCGCCGGCTGGGTCGCCGCCCAGACCCACTGAAACCACTTGCGCACCTGTCCCTCACCCCCTAGCTTCCCCAGCCCCACACCCCACACCCCATGGCCAGCACACCCGTCATCAATCTCCGCAAAGGACACGCCGTTCGCCACAACAACGAAATCTGCCTCGTCGTCGACCACGAACTCAAGACGCCACCACGCATGGCGTCCTATGTCCAAATGTCGATCCGCAGCGTCGCGACCAAAAAGATCTTCAACCTCCGCCTCACCTCCAATGACTCGCTTGAAGGCGTCGTGCTCGAACGCACCCCCCACGAATATTCCTACAAAGACAGCAGCGGCTACCATTTCCTCGACCCCAACACCTACGAGGACGCCGTGGTCTATGAAGACCTGATCGAAGGCGTGAAAAATTTCCTGATCGAAGGCCAACTCTACACCCTGCTCATCGCTGACGGCAGCGTGGTCTCGGTCGATCTCCCCCTCACAATGACGATGACGGTCACCGAGTCTTCCGAAGGAGTGAAAGGCGACTCTGCCAACAATGTTTACAAACCCGCCACCATGGAAACCGGTCTGGTCGTCCAGGTCCCGCTCTTCATCAATGTCGGCGAAAAAATCAACGTGAAGACCGAGGATAATTCCTACCTCGGCCGCGCCTGACCCCAATACGCCCGCGATCGGGCGAAACATAAAAAATTCCCCAAAAGGGCACCAATCTTCGGAGCAGGTGCCCTTTTTCTTGTTCTCTATAAAAGCTGGGTTCCAGCTCAATAGGGAAGTTTTTGACGCGCTGACACCTTAAAAAGGACTCAAAACAAAGTATTTTTTGGCTTATAGTTCAATTATATTGAATTTCAATTGACATTTAACGTATTTTTTGAACTTTTTCATATCCATGAAGCCCAAACGGATTTTTTCGGCGTTGCTGGCAGCGCTTTTCTGCACGCTCAACGCATTCGCCCTCACGGAATCGCAGCAAGCCATCCCCACAATCAGTCCGGCGATCCACACCGTCCGCGCCGGCGACAGCTTGGAAAAAATTGCCCGCATCAATGGCTGCACTGCCGCGGATTTGGCCGACGACAATGACCTACAACTCGATTCAATCCTCCAACTGGGACAACAACTCAAGCTACCCACCGCAGCCACTACCCAACCGACAACGGATCATACTGTTTCCGCTCCGCCAACCGACAACACTGTCTCACACACGATCAAATCGGGCGAAACATTGACACTCATCGCCAAGCAATACGCTGTTTCAATCGAGTCACTGATGCTCGCCAACCCATCAGTCAAACCCACCGCATTGCGCCCCGGGCAAAAAATCATCCTGCCTCAATCGATCAACGCTTCCAAAGAAACCGTTCCAAGCAAGGAAATCCAAAACGATTCATCCTCAATCGAAGCGCACCCAAGCGACCAAACCCCTCTCGAGCCAAGCGCAACCGACGAGTCTGGTGCCGAAACAGCCTTTCCCATAAAGCGCACTGCCCGCACGATTGCCACCGATCGCGAAATGACTTACGGCGAGCTGGCTGCCCAGTACGGCACCGAAACCGATCGACTCAACTCGCTCAATGGCCTCGACCTGCCTCCCAGCGCGATTGTTGTGAAAGGCGCTGACCTGCTGGTTCCCAGATGCGCCGCTCCCTAAGCGGCAGAGCGCTCCTCAAGAGCTAATCCCACTTGCGGCGCCAGAGCTGGCCCACTAGGCTCAACACAGATGTTGGTCCGGTTTTTTACATCCCCATGGATGCGCTCACTCGCACCGCTGGCCCTGCTATGCATCCTGCCGCTAGCAAGCGCTCAAAGCCAAACCACAACTGCAGGGGAATCAGCGCAATTCGACCCATCCGACGCCTACTTCCAAGCCTATCTCGCCATCCGCTCCTCGGAAGAGCATGAAACACGCGGTGACTACACCGGCGCACTCGATAAATTAAAGCGCGCCCAACAACTCTTCGGTACCATCCGTAGGTTTTACCCGGAATGGAAACCTGAAATGGTCGGCAATCGCAGCGAAAAGACCAGCGAAGCCTTATCCCGGGTCAGCCAAAAGGCCGAACGCCAACTCGCCAAAAACCGCAACGCAGTCGCTGAGCTCGAGGGCGGATTAAAACAACCGGTCAAGGATGCGGAAACCTCCAACCCGCCACCCATACCAACATTCACCCCGAAAACCGACACGCCTAATTCCTCACAACTGAAAAGCGCCGAAGCCGAGGTCCGCCGCCTCCGCCAACTTGCCGAGCGCAAAGAACAAGAATCGTCCCTCAGTGAAAAAAAAGTGGATGAGATGCGCCGGCAAAACGAATCCCTAAAGGCCGAGTTGAATGAAGCTGAAGACACGATGCAAACCCTGCGAGGCAGACTTGCCGAGGAAGTAGCCAAGGCATCAAAACCCAAGGCCCCCGTCATCGATCCCTCAACCGCCCAACGCCTCGCAGCCGCCGAGACCGAAGTCCGCCGCCTGCGCGAACTCGCATCGCAAGCCCCCGAGCAAACCTCGCGTGAAAAATCGCGCGCCGATGACATGCGCCGGCAAAATGACGCGCTCAAAGCCGAGCTCCGCGACGCCGAGGC
>CAIVXP010000230.1 GCA_903909905.1 Akkermansiaceae bacterium | reverse complement strand
CCCACTGCCGACATCGATGCCGGTATCCAGACTCACCGGATCCACCAATTCAAGCAACTCGTGCATCACCTCGCGCAAGCGGCGTTGAGCGATGCCGGGAATATTCCGATACACCGGCACGATCCGGTCGAGATGAATGGAGCCACCTTCAAGATCATCCTCACGCAAAATTTCAAATTCGGGATGATCGATAAAAAAACGTCCGTCGATTTCCTTCAATTTTCCATGCGCGACCACCTGCTGACCTGCCGCAAGGACCTTGTTCATGAACGGCATGTTGTACCAACGGCAGGTGACCCGCGCGGAACCAAAGAGACCGCCATTCGCATCGACCAACACCGCTTCGAAAAGCCCTTTGCCCTGACCAAAACGCCGCTGCGCGGTATCGACGACCTCCGCACGAAAACAAATCGGGCCGAGACTGGCCGAGTTCACCGGAAATCCCAACTGCCGACGATCCTCATGACGCTTGGGGAAATGATTGAGCAAATCCGCAACGGTCGAGTATCCGGCCGTTCGCAGGGACTCAAGCTCGCGGCTCACCAAAAGACCAACATGGGCCAAATCATCTGGGGCGGATATCACGGCATCAATGACAGGAATGCTTTCTATCAAGCCTCCCCAATCGCCGCAAGCTTCCTCAGGTAACTGAAACTGTAGATCCCGGACGAGTGGCCATCCGCCCAGAACAACTGCAACGCGTAACCACCCACCTGCTGGAAGCGCGACAACTCGAATGCGCGCGGCCCATACTCCACCAAAGGCCTCACCACCCGCCCCAAGGCATCCGGCTCACCTTGGCATGCCGCACACGGGCAGGCACGCCGCAGCATCGCCAATGGCAGATACGCTTCGAATGAATCACCAAAAACGCAGGCGAATTCATCTCCAACGATGGCTATATGTTGCAAAGTTTCCGTCATGATTTTTTGGCTCTCAACCAAGCTCGCCCTCCACCCTCCGGCTTCGATGACCAAAGATCAAGGTTCCAACCCGCACATGGGTCGCCCCCTCCTCAATCGCCACTTCATAGTCACCACTCATCCCCATGCTCAACTGGGAAAATTGACGACCCGAAATCGCTTCAATCTCATCACGCAATTCGCGCAACGAAACAAACCACCGTCGCGCCGACTCAGCATCAGGCCCCTCAGGCGGAATGCACATGAGGCCGAGAATCCGCAGATGATCCAACGCACACAGTTTCCCAATCTCCTGTCGCAAGACTTCCGGCTCAAATCCACCCTTGCTCGCCTCGCCACCAATATTGACCTGCAGGAAAATTTCCGCCGCATGACCCAACTCGCCCGCGATGCCATTCACATACCCCGCCAGACGCAGCGAATCGATAGCATGAATGACACCAAACTTCTGCAAAATTTTACGCACCTTATTGCGCTGGACGCCGCCAATGAAATGCCAACTCAACGATGCAGGCAACGCATCGATCTTCGGCTCAGCCTCTTGCAGGCGACTCTCGCCGAAAACCTGCTGACCCGCCTTCACCGCCTCGGCAATATCGCTCACCGGAAATGTTTTTGACACGGCAATCAATTCCACCGACTGCGGCTCACGCCCGGCACGTCGGCAGGCCGCATCGATGCGCTGCCTCACCTCCGTCAAATTCGTCGCAATGCCGTCCATCAACGCATTTAAAAAAATAGGCTCTCACTCGATCAGGCCCGCCACGCGGGCGCTTTCAGAAAGCTCTACCAAATCGCGCATCACCGCAATCGACTCACGCTTGATCGGATCCAGCCCAGTTGGCCACTTCGGCGAGTCATCGAGATCTTCCGTTTCGTCCTTGGCCCGGCGCATGAAAGAGGCACTTTCATCCGACGGATCGTAGGACTTGATCTTATTCCCTGACTTGATGTCATCGAGGGTGATTTTATAGAATTTGAAGAGACTTTTATCTTCCTTTGCTATTTTTTCAAAGCGCTCACGCCTTTCAACATTGCGCTCCTTCTGGCGCGCGTCTGACTCGGCCAACTCATTCACGCGCTCGGTCTTGTTGAGCGAAAGTGTGTTCGCCTTAATCCTCTCGCTCGTCCTGCGCACATCATCACGCACATAACCGAAATCTCGGCAGGCTTCGACACGCTTGGCACTCAGCTCTTTCAAGCGCGGAATGAAAAGTTTTCCGGCATCATCCGGCTTGAAATCATCCGCGCTGCGAATGCGATCGTGCGGCAACGAGTGTTCAAGGAACGATTCACCGATCTCGAGCCCGTCCATGATACTGGGAAGTGCGATGTCCGATGCCACGCCATCCATCTGTGTTGATGATCCCGAGGGCCGGTAAAATTTCTGAATCGTCACCTTGAGAAATCCGGCGCCATTGCGGTTGGAAAAAAGCGGTAGCATGCGGCCAATGTCCATCGGTTGCTGCACCGTCCCTTTGCCGAAAGTTGAGGTTTCCCCAATGACCACCGCACGATTGAAGTCCTGCAAGGCACCCGCCAAAATCTCACTCGCGGACGCACTGCTACGATCGGTCAGGACCACCATCGCACCGGCGTAAACAGGTTTCCCATTCTCGGAATTTTTGACCTGGACGCGCCCAAGCGTGTCCTTCACCTGCACCACAGGCCCCTGCTCCATGAAAAAACCCGTCATGCGGCGCACCTCATCGAGCGAACCACCGCCGTTGTTACGGAGATCCAACATCAGTCCGTCGATCTTTTCTTCCATCAACCGCTTGAGGATTTTTTCAACATCATCGGCACAGCTCACTTTACCGTTATCGAAATCCGCATAAAACGAAGGCAGCGTAATAACACCCAACCTCTTCGACTGTTTTTTTTCAGTTTTGTTCTCTATCAATTCACCGCTGGCCTGCTCGTCTTTCATTTCAACTTTGTCGCGGCGGATCACAACCATGCGCGTCACTCCTGGCGGACCTGACGCAGGTT
>CAIVXP010000229.1 GCA_903909905.1 Akkermansiaceae bacterium | reverse complement strand
CTCGAAGACCTGCGGGCCATCCCATGGGTGTTTTCGTGGACCCAATCGCGCTTTTATCTTCCTGGCTGGTACGGTGCGGGAACGGCGTTCGAGCGCTTGCGTTCGGAAAACCCGGAGGGCTTCGGCAAACTCGCCGGTCAGGTGCAATGCGTACCGTTTCTCCGCTATGTCATCACCAACATCGACAGCTCGCTGGCCAGCGCGAACGAAGACATCATGCGCGCCTACGCGTCGCTGGTGCCCGATGAAAAACTGCACAACACTTTCCTTGGCATGATCATGGATGAGTTCCACCGCACGCGCGATACCGTGAGGGATTTGTTCCAAGGTGACTTTATCAATCGTCGACCGCGCATGGCACGCACCCTCGACATCCGCGAAGAGCCTTTGCGCGTTTTGCACATGCAGCAAATCTCGTTGCTGCGCGAATGGCGCTCACGGCTTGCCGCCGGTGATGATGCGGGCGCGGAAATGATGATCCCGGATTTGTTGATCTCGGTGAATGCGATTTCATCCGGCCTGCGCACCACGGGTTGAGCGGGTGCGGTGTGTGGTGCGCGTTGCGCTTTACAACCTACGCCACTGGTTGCCGTCCTGCATGAGCAGATCATCGGCTTCCTTCGGGCCCCAGGTACCGGCGACAAACTCCGCCATCGGCGGCGGGTTGGATGATTGGTGCCACGCGTGTTCGATCTGATCGATGAAGCGCCATGCCTCCTCGACTTCGTCGCGCCGCGCAAAGAGCGTCGCATCACCGGCGATTGCATCGAGCAGAAGCCGCTCGTAGGCCTCGGGGCTCGCCTTGCCGAAACTGGTGGCGTAGTGGAAATCCATTTTCACCGGTTCGAGCCGCAGGCTGTTGCCGGGGATTTTTGAAACCATGCGTAGCGAAATGCCCTCATCCGGCTGGATGCGGATGACGAGCACATTGCCGCCCGGCGTGCCGCCGCAACTGGCATTGAAGAGCACGCATGGCGCGTCCTTGAAGTGGATGGAAATTTCCGTCGACTTCTTCGGCAAGCGCTTGCCCATGCGGATGTAGAACGGCACGCCGCTCCAGCGCCAGGTGTCGATGAGCAAGCGCACCGCGACATAAGCCTCGGTCTTGGATTCCGGATTCACCCGGTCCTCTTCGCGATAGCCCGGTACCGGCACGCCATCGACATGACCTGCGGTGTACTGCGCGCGAATGACATTGGCGGCGACTTTTTCCGGCGTGTCCCACTGGCGCAGCGAGCGGATGACTTTCACCTTTTCATCGCGCACGCCATCGGCGCTGAGATCGGTCGGCGGTTCCATCGCGACGAGACTGAGCAATTGCAGCAGGTGGTTTTGCACCATGTCGCGCAGCGCGCCGGCGGTGTCGTAGTAACCGCCGCGACCACCTTCCATGCCGAGGTTTTCCGAACAGGTGATTTGCACATGACTGATGTGCTTGCTGTTCCAGAGGGGCTCGAAAATGGCGTTGGCAAAGCGCAGCACCATCAGGTTCTGCGCGGTTTCTTTGCCGAGATAATGGTCGATGCGATAGGTGTCGCGTTCCTCGAAGGTCGCGTTGACGACCTCATTGAGATGCCGCGCGGTGGCGAGGTCGGTGCCAAAGGGTTTTTCGACAATCACCCTTGCCCAGCAGCCGTTGGCGGCGCGGTTGAGTCCGGCATTTTTGAGGTTGATGAGAATTTCATCAAAGAACTCTGGCGCCGAGGCGATGTAAAACAAACGGTTGCCGGCACCTCCGCGTGCGGCATCGATGGCGGCAAGTTTTTCGGCAAGCCGGCGGTAGCCATCGGCATCGGAAAATTCCGATTGGTGGTAGCTCACCGATTCGATGAATGACGACCAGATTTGTTCATCGTGCCCGGAGCGCGATACCTTGCGGTTCACGTCGACGAGGCCGGCGCGGAATTCCGCGTCGGATTTTTCTCGGCGCGCGAAGCCGATGATCTTTACCCCAGTCGGCAACTCGCCATCGACGGCGAGGTTGTAGAGCGCGGGGATGAGCTTGCGGTGGGTGAGGTCGCCGGTGGCGCCGAAAATCACCACCGTACATGGCTCCGGGGTCGAGCGGGAGACCAGGTCTTCGCGAAATGGGTTCATGGGTGTGGGAAGGCTGAGAGCGATGCGGTTGCCGCCGTTCGCATGCCGGGATCACGCTGGCATCGGGAAATCGCGGTTGAATGCGAAAACCCGGTCGCGAAGCGCGTGGAGTTTCTGGATGTCGGAGTGGTTGGAAAGTGCTTCGTGGATGAAGTCGGCGACCTTTTCGACATCGCTTTCCTTCATGCCGCGGGTGGTCACGGCGGGCGTGCCGATGCGGATGCCGCTTGGCTTCATCGGGCTACCGGTATCGAAGGGGATGCCGTTTTTGTTGACCGTGATGCCGGCCTCATCGAGCGCGTGCGAGGCATCGGCACCGTTGAGGTTTTTCGAGCGCAGGTCGACGAGCATCACATGGTTGTCGGTGCCGCCGGAGACGATGCGGTAGCCGTGTTGTGTGAGGCGCGCGGCGATCGCTTGCGCGTTTTTCACGACTTGCTGCGAGTAGGTTTTGAATTCGGGCTTGAGCGCCTCGCCGAAGCAGATCGCTTTGGCGGCGATCACATGCATGAGCGGGCCACCTTGCACGCCGGGGAATACCTGGGCGTCGATTTTTTTCGCGAACTCCTCCTTGCAGAGGATGATGCCGCCGCGCGGGCCGCGCAGGGATTTGTGCGTGGTCGAGGTCACAAAATCCGCATGCGGCACCGGGCTCGGATGCACGCCCGCGGCGACGAGACCGGCGATGTGCGCCATGTCGACGAAAAGATAAGCGCCGACCTCGCGGGCGAGTTTGCCCATGCGTTCGAAGTCGATCTCGCGCGAATAGGCCGAGGCACCGACAGTGATCAGCGCGGGCTTGAGCTCACGTGCGGTTTTTTCGAGCTCTTCGTAATTGATCCGCTCGTCGTCGGGCGAAACGCCGTAGTGGGTCACATCGTAAAAACGGCCGGAAAAATTCGCCTTGTGGCCGTGCGTGAGATGACCGCCGTGGGCGAGGTCCATCGTGAAAATTTTGTCGCCGGGTTTGAGCACCGAGAAATAAACCGCGGTGTTGGCTTGCGAGCCTGAGTGGGCTTGGACATTGGCGTGCTCGGCACCAAAGAGCTCTTTGGCGCGATCGATCGCAAGCTGCTCGATCACATCGACATGCTCGCAGCCACCGTACCAACGACGGCCAGGATAACCTTCGGCATATTTGTTGGTGAGAATCGAGCCTTGGGCCTCCATCACGGCGGGAGAGGCGAAGTTCTCCGAAGCAATCAGCTCGACATGGTTGCGCTGACGCTTCTCTTCGGCAGTGATGGCCTCGTAAACCGGCCGATCGTTCTGGGCGATGCTGCTGCCTGAGGACTTGCAAACGCGGCCTTCATGGCGCCCTCCCTCGAAGCGGGCGCTGAGAAAGGCATCGACCATCTCAATCGCAGTCGGCGCGTCGGTGTATTTGCCGCTGAGGCAAAGAATGTTCGCATCGTTGTGCTGGCGCGTGATGATTGCCTCGTCGACAGAGCGGACATTGGCTGCGCGAACGTGCGCGTGGCGGTTGGCGGCAATGCTCATGCCGACACCCGAGGTGCAGGCAAGGATGCCGAATTCGTAGGTTTCGTCAGCCACACCGCGGGCGACTACATTCGCGTAGTCGGCGTAATCAACCGAACCATTGCTGTGAGTGCCGAAATCATGGACCTGATGGCCGATCGACTTCAAATGGGCAAAGATGGCGTTTTTTAAATCGAAGGCTCCGTGGTCGGCTCCAATGGCAATGCAAAAAGTCGGATGGCTCATGATGTCGCGGGATTCAAGACTGGGGCGGGGGAATTGAAAATCGGAAAGTTTACCGAATCGGAGAAATGACAGCAAATCTCACCCTCCGCACCAGTCCGACGCATCCGGATCGGCCCGATTTTTTAGGGCCCAGCAACGGGATACCGAAAAAAATCCACCCCCCGGAAGCCGAGAGGTGGATCATTACCGATGCTATCAAAGTTTTTTAGTAAAGTGGGGAGTCCTGACGAGGTCCCGACCACAGCATTCATTCGAAAAAGTCCAAGCTCCCCATTTTCATGCCGCCGATTGTTGTTGTTCATTTTTTGCGAGCTCATCCAGTAGACGCGACATTGCCTCTTCCGGAGTAATCTGCCACTCTTTAGCTTTGGCAAAAACCAGCTCCAACGCACGCTCGCTCAGGGAATCCGGATGTATTTCAAGGGCTTTGTTCATGCTTTATTACTATTAAATTAATTTAGTTACTATTACGGTTATTCGTCAATAAAAAACTGCGGAAAAAAATGGCCAAAATTGTTTACGATGACAACTTTGGTGCATGGCATTGAAGGATAATCCCTTCCGACAGTGGATGGACGAAAACAGGCTCTCAGCCGCCGATTTGGCAGGTCCGATGGGTGTAAGTATCCAGACCATTCACAACTGGAGATCGGCCGGAGTACCAACGCGACGTCAACCCTATGTCAAAGACACCATGACAAGGTGGCATGTCATTTCCGGCCGTCCGATGAATTCGATTGTTGTCGTCGCTGGAGAAAAACAATTCGAGCAATGGAGCGAAGCCGCGCTGGCAGCCGGCAAGACATTGGTCAAATGGGCTACCGATGGACTCGACGAGATGGCCACCAAACATTTTAAAGGTCAGTCGGGCAAGGCCCTCACCCGCCAAGCCGAGATCTCGAGCAAAAACATCCGAACTCAAGGCACTAACGCCGCATATTGAGCTATCGACAAAAGGCCAGCCTTTACCAGTGCCCGGGCAGGGCCGATTCATACGGCAGGGACCTTTGTCCCAAAAGGTCCGTTGTTGAATGCATGGTTATTGATGCAGCGGCTTCTTCAAGGGAGCGCGGGCATCTTGCCCGCTTTGGCGCCTGCGGCGGTGAGTCGGCGCTGCGGGCCGCATCGCCCTACCGATTTGAAATGATGGTAGGGCGGACCGGCTCGGTCCGCCGAAGAATACCCCTGCGGGGTAGAGTCGGCGCCGCAGGGCCGCGTCGCCCTACCGGGGATTTTGGCAAAATGCAGCTGCCGCCGCATTCATTCCTGCTCCAGCGTGTCGTAAAACTCTCAAGAACCACACGTTTAACCTTGCTCTCGCGCGGGGGGGGGGGGGGCGAAGG
>CAIVXP010000228.1 GCA_903909905.1 Akkermansiaceae bacterium | reverse complement strand
GCGCGAGAGATTTCGGCGAGGAGGTTGCGGAAATCGTCGCGGTCAATTTCAGTGATATCCCACATGTGCGATTGTCATGATGAGGGCCGGCGGAGGGGTGAAGCGCGCCGTCGGTCCTTCGCCGCTCAATGCCTGAAGTGGCGGTGGCCGGTGAAGACCATGGCCATGCCGGCAGCGTCGGCGGCGGCGATCACTTCCTCGTCGCGAACAGAACCACCCGGCTGGATGCAGGCGGTGGCACCGGCGTCGATGGCCGATTGCAAGCCGTCGGCGAAGGGGAACATCGCGTCGGAGGCGACGATGCTGCCTTTGAGATCGAGTCCGGCTTCCTTCGCTTTCCAAATCGCGATGCGTGAGGAATCGACGCGGCTCATTTGACCGGCGCCGATGCCGAGAGTGCGGTTGTTGCTCGCGTAAACGATGGCGTTGGATTTTACATGCTTCACAATGCGCCATCCGAAGCGCATCGCGCGCATTTCATCCTCCGTCGGCGGGCGTTTGGTGACGACCTTCGATTCGAGGTTGTCGAGACCGAGTGCGGTGTGATCGCGGTCCATGACCATGATGCCACCGGGGCAGGAGCGGATGACAGGGGATTTTTTCTCAATCAGGTACCCGTCGTTCATTTTCATGAGGCGCAGGTTTTTCTTTTTCTGCAGAAGGGCGCGGGCCTCGGCGTCGAATTCCGGCGCGATGATGACATCGGTGAAAATTTCCGAGATCACACGGGCCAGTTCGAGGTTGAGCGGGCGATTGCAGACGATCACGCCGCCGAAGGGAGCCTGACGGTCGGTTTCGAAGGCTTTCTGCCATGCGACGCGCAGGTCTTCGTCGTCCTGGCCGACGCCGCAGGGGTTGGTGTGTTTGAGAATTGCGACGGTCGGGCGCACGAAATCGAGGATCAGGTCGGCCGCAGCTTCGATGTCGAGGATGTTGGTGTAGGAAAGCTCCTTGCCTTGGACTTGGGTGAAGAACTTGTTGAAGTTCCCGTAGAGCGAGCACTTCTGGTGCGGATTGTCGCCGTAGCGGAGCTCTTGTTCGAGCGGCAGGCTGAGGGTGAAATTGCAGCCGGTGCCGCGGCGCGATTGGCCGAGGAAATTGGTGATCGCCGCATCGTACTGCGAGGTGCGCAGAAACACCTTCACGGCAAGTTGTTCGCGGAAGCCTTTGGTCGTGTCGCCATGATGGGCTTTCATTTCCTCGATCACGCGCGAGTAATCGGCGGGGTCGACGACCACTGTGACATGCGAGTGGTTTTTCGCGGCGCTGCGCAGCATCGAGGGTCCACCGATGTCGATGTTCTCGATCGCGTCTTCCATGGTCACATCGGGATTGGCGACAGTTTGTTCGAAGGGGTAGAGGTTCACGACGACCAGGTCGATGGGCGGGATGTCGTGATTTTTTGCCTGTTCGAGGTGGTCCTTGTCGTCACGGCGATGAAGCAGGCCGCCGTGGACTTTCGGGTGAAGGGTTTTCACGCGGCCATCGAAGAGTTCCGGCGCGCCGGTGAATTCCGAGACATCGATCACCGGGAGGCCGGCGTCGCGCAGGGCCTTGGAGGTGCCGCCTGTCGAGAGCAGTTCGACTCCGAAGCTGTGGAGTTCGCGGGCAAAATCGGCGAGGCCGGTCTTGTCGGAAACAGAGAGAAGGGCGCGGGCGATGGGCATGGTGTCTGGGGATTGGGTGTTGGCATGGCGCCTGGAGGCGTCATTTGCCGCGCTCCACTAGCCAAGCGGCGGGCGTGGGGCAAGCGCAATAGGGGCGCGCGGGGGCGGTTCTTTTCTCAATTGGGCAAACTTGGCCCGCCTCGTGCTACTTCCCCGGCAAAGGCAACCCATGAATTTGTTTGAGGGCTACGATCCCGGGATTTTTTACGACGAAATGTTCGCCGCCGATGGTGGCGTTCGCAACCATTGCAGCCTCTTGCAGGATCGTTTTCGCGACACCGATCCGCGTGATTTCCTCGCCCGCAAGGCTAGCTCCGAGCTGTACTTTCTGCGTCAGGGAATCACCTTCAATGTTTACCACGACGATCGTGGGACTGAGCGGATTTTTCCCTTTGATCCGATTCCGCGGGTGATGCCGGCGGGTGAGTGGGAGCACCTTGAAGCGGGACTCACCCAGCGGATCGTGGCGCTCAACCTGTTTCTCCACGACATTTATCACGACCAGCGGATTCTCAAGGACGGGGTTATTCCGCGTTTTTACATCGAGCAGGCCAAGCACTACCGGCCGGAGTTTCGCGGTGTCGATGTGCCGGCAGACATTTACATTCACATTTGCGGCAGTGACCTGATCCGCGGCGCCGATGGTCAGTATTACGTGCTCGAGGACAACGGGCGTTGTCCGTCGGGTGCTTCGTATCTTTTGGAAAACCGCAATGCCTTGAAGCGCGCGTTTCCGGGGATTTTCGATGCGATGGGAGTGAGGCCGGTCGATTCGTATCCGAGCGATTTGCTCGACATGCTGCATCACATTTCGCCGCGCCGCGACGACAAGCCGGTATGCGTGCTACTGACGCCCGGTTGCCACAATAGCGCTTATTTCGAGCATTGTTATCTCGCGAGGGAAATGGGCATCGACATTGTGGAAGGCGGCGATCTCGTGGTCGTCGACCAATTTGTTTACATGCGCACCACCCGCGGGCTCAGAAGAGTGGATGTGATTTATCGGCGCATTGATGACGACTTCATTGATCCGGTCGTGTTCCGCAAGGACTCGGTGCTCGGTGTGCCGGGATTGATGAATGCCTATCGTGCGGGAAATGTCGCGCTGGCAAATGCCGTCGGCACCGGAGTCGCGGATGACAAGGTGATCTATTATTTCGTGCCCCGAATCATCGAATATTACCTCGGCCAAAAACCGATCTTGCCGAATGTGCCGACCTATCTTGCTTCGGAGGAGAATGATTTGAAATTCATCCTCGGTCACTTGCCCGAACTGGTGGTCAAGGCCGCCAACGAATCGGGCGGCTATGGCATGCTCATGGGGCCAACGGCAAGCAAGCAGCAGATCGAGGAGTTTCGCGAGAGGATCATCGCCGATCCGCGCAACTACATCGCGCAGCCGGTGGTGTCGCTCTCGCGCTCTCCGACTTGGTGCGATGGCGCGATCGAAGGCCGCCACATCGATTTGCGGCCGTACATCATTTACGGCAAGGATGTGAAGATCGTGCCGGGCGGGCTCACGCGTGTCGCGCTCACCAAAGACTCGCTCATTGTCAATTCATCCCAAGGCGGAGGCAGCAAGGACACCTGGGTGCTGCGCCACTGATCAAACAGCCATGTTATCGAGAGTTGCCAACACGCTTTACTGGATGGTCCGCTATGTCGAACGGGCCGACAACCTCGCGCGACTGATCGATGTGAACCAGCAGTTGCTGCTTGATTCCGAAAGCCTCGACAGCGAGCGCCTGCGTGGATTTTGGCAGCCGATCATTTTGAGCACCGGCGATGAGGAGGCTTTTCATTCGATTTACGATCAGGCGGGAAGCAGCGAGGTGATCCGCTACCTCACCGATGATCCGCGAAACCCGAACAGCATCACTTCGTGCATTGCGTTGGCGCGTGAGAATGCGCGCACGGTGCGCGATCAGCTTTCCGACGAGCTGTGGGAAGAGCTCAATGCGCTTTATCTTTTTACCCGTTCCAGAGAGGCGGAGAACCTCGTAGCATCCGACCCGCCGCGTTATTATGAAAGGGTGAGGCGAAGTGCGGTGACGTTTCTGGGCATCGCTGCTTCGACCACTTCGCGCGATGAGGCATGGGACTTCATGGATTTGGGAAGATATCTCGAGCGTGCCGACAAGACAACGCGCTTCCTCGATGTAGCAAGTTATCTGCCGTCAGGTGAGGATGATGCGGCTGTTGTTTCATCCGACCATTTGCATTGGTCGGCGATTTTGCGTTCGTGTGGAGCGCTTGGTGCGTTTCGTGCGGTCGAAAGGCAGATCAGCGCCAAAGGAGTGGTCGATTTTCTGGTCTTTTCGCCGCATTTTCCACGGTCGGTGCATTACTGTGTTGAGCGCATTGATGTGAGTTTGCATCGAATCTCCGGCACGCCGCGCGGTACATTTTCAAACAAGGTGGAGCGCGAAACGGGAAGGCTGCTTGCCGACCTTGCCTTCGGGTCGGTCGATGAGGCCTTTGGTGCCGGGTTGCATGAATGCCTTGATGCATTGCAGCAGCGTTTCAACGCGATCGGCGAAGCGGTCTTCGAGAGTTATGTCTTGATGCCGGATCGCATCCAAGCTAACGCCGTGCCTGAGCCAAGGTCGTCATCTGCCTTGGCGATGTGGCAAATGCAACAACAACAGCAGCAGTGAGCGGTTTGTCCGGGTCAGAATCATCGGTGGCGGGAGTGAGGCTCGCCGTGCTTCACAGGACGACCTTTCATTATGGTCTGCCGGTCACCCAAAGCGTGAACACGCTGCATCTTGAGCCCCGAACATTTCCCTATCAGAAAACCATTTCGGCGTTGATTCGCGTGTTGCCGGCGACGCGCCTCCGGCGCTTCACGGATTTGTTTCAGAATGTGACGCATCACTTTGAGTTGCCCGACGCGCACTCGCGATTGGAAATCGAGAGCCGCATTCGCGTTCACAACCTGCCGCTCGACATTTCCGATGAGAGTCGCACAGCGACGCGCGATGCCTATCGTGATCCATCGATTCGCGAGCGAATCTGGCCTTATGTGCAGGAGAGCCGACGGGTCAGCAGGACGCCGGAAATCTGGCGGCAGTCAGTCGATATTGCGAGTGGTCATGACTCGGTTTACGGGCGTGCCTGTGCGTTCATGAAATGGATCCATGATGAGTTCCGGTATGAACCCGGGGCCACGGGTGTGGGCACGCAGGTCGAGGAATCATTTCAAATGAGATGTGGTGTCTGCCAAGACTTCACGCATGTGATGTTGGCTATGTGCCGTGCGGTAGGATTGGCCGCGAGATACGCCTCAGGATACCTTTACAATGGACCTCGCGACACGCTGGTGGGCGCGCAGGCTTCGCACGCATGGTGCGAGGTTTATCTTCCTGCGGCGGGATGGATCGGATTTGATCCGACCAACAATACCTTAGCTGATGAAAGATACGTCAAGGTGGCTGTCGGCAGGGATTATGACGATGTGACGCCGGTGGTGGGTAGCTACCACGGTCACGGCCACTGCCGCATGGAAGTGCATGTGGAGGTGGAAAAAATCTAGAGCAGTTTGCGGGGAATTTTTTCAGAATGGCTTGGCGAGGCCGAGCCATGCCGATGCCGCGGCGGCGGCGATGCTGATCACCAGCACGGCGGGTGCGGGGAGGATTTTGCGCTTGGCGAAGAGCGGAGCGATGCCGAGTAGGAGCCAGAGGCCGATTTTGACCATCCACCAATATTGATCCATCGGCGGTTTTTTGAGCATGGCGAAGCCGACCAGCAGGATCAGCACGAGCGACACGCCATGAAGGATCGAGGCCGCCTTTTGGCGCGAGCCGGCAAGCAGTGTGGAGCCAAGCGAAGCAAAGAGGCCGAAGGCGGCGGCGATGTGCAGTGTTTTGAGAATGGTGAGGTCCATGGTGTTAGAAGTTGCCGGAGCTTGGCGGCGAACGATGACCGAAGCAAGGAGCTTGTTAGGATGGGTAGAGTTGAAATT
>CAIVXP010000227.1 GCA_903909905.1 Akkermansiaceae bacterium | reverse complement strand
GAGGTCGATGGCGAACTTGCCGGACGCTTCTCAAAAATCCATTTCGTGGAAACCGCCAATCACCTTCGTGTGCTCGCGCCGGAAAACCAAGCGGGCAACCGCCTGGCGGAAAACCTCAAAGCATGGCTCACCTGGCCACGCCGCCAGCCGGAACTCGCAAGCAGCCGCAGCACATGAAGATGAAAATTCCCGCGCTATGGTGCAAGCGTGCCGGCCTGGCGCTGCTGGGAATACTCGCCATGGCCGTCCTCGCGATCGCATGGACAAACATTGCGGCAACTTGGGCCGCGAGGGGCAGAACCTTCGACAGCGTCAAAGCCACGCCACCATCGGAGGTGGGGCTCGTCTTCGGAACCAGCCATCGCACAAAGGGCCGCGAAAACCTTTATTTCAAATATCGCGTTGAGGCCGCCGCCGCTCTTTGGAATGCGGGAAAAATCCGCAAACTCATCGTATCCGGCGACAACCGCGCGCACGATTACAACGAACCAGAAAGAATGAAACGGGCACTCGTCAGGCTCGGCGTCCCCGCCCAACACATCATCTGCGACTACGCGGGCCTGCGCACACTCGACTCGGTCGTGCGCGCGAAAAAAGTGTTTGGGCTCAACTCGATCCTCTTCATCAGCCAACGCTTCCAAAACCAACGCGCGATCTACATCGCCAAGGCCCACGATCTCGAAGCAATCGGACACAACGCGCGCGATGTGGATGCACGCACAGGCGTTAAGACCCGCCTCCGCGAAATTGGAGCGCGCGTCAAAATGTGGCTCGATGTCAACATTCTCGACACGGCACCCAAGCACCTCGGCGAACGGATCGGATTATCGGAATAGAGCATGCCAACCGACTAGCGCCACTCCGTGGATGAAACTGTCCGACACCGCCGCCGTGTGGCCTGATGCTTGTGCATGCCCCCTTTTGCCTCAAAGGCGACGCTGCAACCGCGGCGCCGCCTCTTTGCGTTGCGAGCACCTCGCACGCCGCTTGGGTAAATTCAGAGATCAATACACCTCAATTCAGATCTTTTAGCACGGCGTCCAGTCCGCGCAAACGGTACTTTCGGCACGTGGCCCGTATATCGTCGATATCCGCCTCGGGGTTCCGTCGGAGCAATTCAACAATATCCGACTTCGCAACGCTGCCGCCCGCATATAGTTTCAAGGCCGCAAGCTGCGCGATGGGAACCAAGCGCAAATCACTTCCGGCGCGGATTCGAACATCTTCGCCGGCAAGCGCATCCCGAATCACTGCTGGAAAACGGTTGGCGAAACTCACTTCATGTTGCTTTCGGCATCCGACATGGCTCACTTGGTTTTGCGAGTCGGCTCAATCCAAGCGAATCGCTCACGCATCGACAGGGCTGCCTTAATCCGCTCCTCAACCGTCATTCGGTCGACGCGTTCAAGTTCGGCACGCAATGACGCATCCGCACACGCACTGCGACGGCGGCGGGGAAATTTAAGATCCCTCTTCATGCTTAACAAACCATGGAGCACTCGCCCGAACCTTGCAAGCCCTGTGATTCCACATTCATTCGGGAGAGCACGACAAGAGTGTCGCGCCTCCTTAAAAAAGAAATTTTCACCGCAGCGCGGGGAACTCAGTCGCTTTGCGAAATTCAGAGATCGCCTTCTTTGATATCAAGCGAGGCGTAGTCCCCATCCTTGCGGCGATAGACGATCGAGAGGCAACCGCGGCGCGCGCTTTTATACAACACGAAGGGCCGGTCCGAGAGCTCGAGCTGCATGATCGCATCCTCTTTGAACATCGTGCGGATGCCGTAGTTGTCGGGATGCACGATGTAGGGCACGGGATCAAACTTCGAGTCCTCGGGATGATCGAGCGCTTCTTCATTGAAGAAGCGTTCTTCGAGATGGCGGATCGATTCGTTGCGGTGCGGCCGATTCTTCTTGAGCAAGCGCGTCTTGTGCTTGCGCATGCGGCGCGCGATTTTCTCGATCGTCTCATCGATGGCCGCATACATGTCCTTGCTGTCGGTATGAGCCTCGATGGTGATGTGATTGGCGCAGAAAAGGATGATCTCCGCCGTGTGCTCGTTGCGCCGGTTCTTGTGAGCGTCGAGGATTGCCTTGGCTTCAATGATGCGCGGGTAGTCGAGATGCAGACCCTCGATCTTCTTTCGCGCGTGATCACGCAGGGCATCGGTCACTTGGTCATGGCGGACAGTCACGGTAATGGGCAGATTCACATTTGCGGTTTGCATGTCATTTTCCTTTCATTGTTAGGAAACATCAAGGAACGGAAATCATCCCCTTGTTCCACCCTACAAACTAGATGAGAGCCGCAAGAATTTCCAACGGCAAATCGCGAAATTTCACTCCCGCAGTGTTTTTTCCGGTCAACACACGACCAAACTCATTCCGGGCGTGTGAGTTCCTCGAAAGACGGCACCTTTCCCGCGGGTTTTTCGTCCGAGGCACCACGCCCCGCCTTATCGTACTTCGCCTCAAAATCATCCGCCGGCGATGCCGCGGACCCGCTCACCTTCAACGAGACCCAGCGAAAATTCCCCACGGGCGGACCAAACATCGCATCGAGCCGGCGATTGCCCGAGGCCTTGATCACTGTTTGAGAGACTCCGATCTCAAGATCACCCGCATAGGCGCGCTCGCCACCGTAGCGAATCGAACCCTTCACCGCCATGCGTTCTTTGCTTTGCAGATCCAGATCGGTGATCGCAACCATGCCCCCCTCCCGCTTCACGACACCGATCACATCGCCGATGAATACAGGATGCTCAAACCAACGATCGTTAAGGACATTGGAGAGAATCTTGAGAAACGGCAAACCATGCAGGGCAAGCGACGAATTCGGCGCGCAGCGAAATGAAAGCGCCAGCGATGAAAGCACCTCCCCATTGCCAAGCATCAACTCGTTGGTCGCGCCGGGATCGGATTCAATCCGGCCAGAGAAAATTTTCCCAAGTTCGGGGCCGGCAACCTCATCGAGTGGAAAGTTTTCAGCAAGCGCTGACAAACGCGACGAAGAATTTACCGCACGGGGTGCAATCCTACCGGAAAAATCCAAAGCCCCGCGCGCATCTTTTTCCGAGCGCAAACGAAAACCGAGAACCTCCACCATGCCATCGACAAACTCCAGTTGCGCACGATCGACCTGAAACTTCGGCCAATCCTTGATCGTGAGCTCCCCCCGGTTGGCAAGCAACCTCGGAACCGATTGCTCCACCCGCGGAAAAAATGAGACCTCCGTATCTCTCAGACTGAAATCCGGAGCAAGCGGATCACCGTAAAGCACCATGCACTTGCTCGCCGCCAATCGCGTGAAATGTATCGGCAACATTGCAACATCCTGAGTCCCAACTTTCCGAAGCGGCTGATTGCCCGGTGGCCCCAGCCAGACGGTGGCCTGCTGTGCAACCACTTCATCGCCCGTCATGTCACGGCCGAGAAAACTTTGCAGCTCCACCTTCGCGTCAAGACCTCTTGCTTGAATTTTTTTCACCACCTCCGACTGCGGCCACTCCAGCTCTATCAGCGCCGCATTCGCACCACGCGGGTTCATCCGGAACTGCTCAAGCTTCGTCTTGGCTCCCGTCGCAACCGTGATTTTTTTCATTAGGTTCTTACGGAATATGTCGCTGTTGGCGTAAACCAACGCAAAGCCCCCTCCCAAAACAAAAAGCGAAATCAGGATCAGCGAAGCGGTAATTTGGATCGCCTGCATGTTGCGCTTTTTGAGTTGCCGCTCTTTGAGCGGTTGGTGACTCCGGCGCTTGCGCTTGCGGATCCGTATCGCCTGCGAGCCATCTGGCCTCGTCACCAGTTCGCCATCCTCCGGAGATGGATCCGGAACACGGTTCTTCAAGCGCTCCATCATTTCATCGAGGGAGTATCGGTCCGGATCGTTATGTTCGGACATAGGATGATTCGCGTAAAATTAGATAATGGAATTCAACGATTCCGATATGATCGCCCCGTCGGATCCAATAGCTCAATTTGCACAAGAAAGATCACAGCTGTCGAGATTGATTCACGGCTCTTCGAAGAAAACATCCTGCCAACCACCGGAAGCTGACCAAACACGGGAACCTTGTCCTCCACGTTCTTCACGCTCTCGGTCATCAATCCACCAATCACGATCGTCGCACCATCCGCCACCGTAAGTTGGGTCGCCAATCGTTGCGTGTTGAATACGGGCATCAGGATCGCGTTCTTGGTGATCTCCACCGATTCGCTGCCAAGCAAGCCCTGACCAACCGAATTGATCGGACTGCCGTAGTTCACAAATCCATCGAACTCAACGAAGGCCGGGTTGAGCGTCACATCGACAAAACGCTTATTGGCATCGGCCACTGGCAGCACCTCGAGCGTGATGCCGACATCGCGTTTATCAAAGGCCGTGGGTGTCGCAGGCGTCACCACCGGAGTAAACCCACTACCTGTGACCGTATCCGGCACTTCAGGGGGCTCGTATTCGGTGGGATAAATAAATTCGCGAATGATCTGAATGCTCGAGGCCTGCCCACTGCGCGTCACCACCGACGGGCGCGCCATGATGTCGATGCCTTTCTTCTGATCCAGACCTCGCATGATGCTCTTGAACTGGGCGTCGCCAAAAACACCGGTCACCGAAAGCACCCCCGGCGCAACATTCACCGACTGCGAACTACGATCGGGGTTGGCAGTCAGCGACTCGATGCTGTCACCGCTGATCGCTCCATCGCCGCTGCGAATTCCAGCCGTCATGATACCGTTCGGATCACCGATGTCCTCACCGGTGAAATCGCCCGCCGTGCGTGGCATGCCATTTCCTATGGTTCCGCCAGCTGCGGCCAACCCGCTGTTCTCAATGTTGCCCGCACCGTTCAGCAGCCAATCGTAGCCAAGCTCCTCGAGATTTTTCTGCTCGGTGCGAATCATGGTCACCTTCACCGAGACGGCCACTGGCTCGCTTTGAGTGAGGGCATCGATAATCTGCGCCACCGTCTCTTGGTGCGTTTCGGTATTGACGACTCTCAGAGTGTTGGTTGCCGCACTGTAGTTGGCACTCGCCCCGTCGGGAAACGGCACCCCTTGCTTCGCAAGGGCCTCTTGGGCGCTGAGCCGTGCAGTGAGCAATCCACCTTTTTCCGGTGCCTCCGCAAATGGATCAACCGCCGCCTTCTCCACACCTGCAGCATTACCCAAGCTGCTGAGAAAATCCGGAGGCACACGGTAGCTTCGATCCACAAGCTCGTCGGAGGAAAATCCAGCCGGCGTGATGAGCACCGAAAACTCATCGGTCTTGAAATCGGTCTGCGTGATCTC
>CAIVXP010000226.1 GCA_903909905.1 Akkermansiaceae bacterium | reverse complement strand
GCCTGGTCGCCGGCATCACCAGCGTGCTGCTCGCCAACCGGGTGCGCAAACGCGCGCAGCTGATGCAAATCGGCCTGAATGTCGGAGCGGTCACCCTCGGCCTCGGCCTCTTGCTCGGGCGACTTGATATCGCCTCCTGTTTCGGACCAGATCCGCTAGGACACGCCCAAATCTTCGGCATCGGCGTCGCGACCGCGATCGGCACCGCCCTCTTCACCGCGATGCTCATCAACGGCCTACTGCCTCTGCTCGAAAGCATTTTCACACTCACCACCGACATCAGCTGGCTCGAACTCAGCGACCTCAACCACAAGCTGCTCCGCCAAATGCAGCTCGAAGCACCCGGCACCTTCCATCACAGCCTGGTGGTCGCCTCACTCGCCGAAGCCGCCGCAGAAAAAATCGGCGCCAACGCCCCTCTCAGCCGCGTCTGCGCATATTTTCACGATGTCGGCAAGCTTGCCAAACCTTCGTACTTTATCGAAAACCAACACGAAGGCACCGAAAACCCGCACGACTCGCTCACCCCGACGATGAGCGCCCTCATCATCATTGCCCATGTGAAGGACGGCGTCGACATGGCCGTCAAAAACAAGCTCAACCCGCGCATCATCGATGTGATCAAAGAACACCACGCAGGATCGATCGTAAGCTACTTCTATCACAAAGCGCGCAACCAAAAGAAACTCGAGCTCGAAAAGATCGACCGCAAACTCGAAAACCCCGAGGACATCATCACGGTCGATGAAAAAAATTTCCGCTATCCCGGCGATCGACCCACCACGCGCGAGAGCGGCATCATCTGCATCGCCGATTCGGTCGAAAGCGCCTCACGAACCCTCGTTAAACCAACGCCCGCACGCATCCGCACACTCATCGACGACATCGTCCGCGCAAAAATCGACGACAGGCAACTCGACCAATGCCCGCTCACTTTCAAAGAGATCGTCGCAATCAAGGAAAGCTTCGCATCAACGCTGCGCAGCATGCTACACAGCCGCATCGACTATCCAAAAGCCGATGATACCCCATCGGCGGCCGCCAACCGCGCGGAGCCTGACCGCGAAAGCGCGCGCAACTCACGCACCGTGCCGCAATCCCGACGTCGCAAATCACCGCGCTCACGCGATCCCCTTTCATGACACTCGAGGTAATCATCGGAAACCACCAGGAGGCCGTTGAAATTCCGGAGCACTGGCTTACAGCGCTTGAGGATGTCGCGCATCAGATCGCACAACTGGCTTTGCAACACGCCGCAGAGGATGACTCACCGCTGTCGCACCTCGCGACGCTCGAAGTGGCGCTCGTCGATGATGCCACAAGCGATCAAGTCCATCGCGATTTTATGAAGATCGAAGGCCCTACCGATGTGATCACATTCCACCACGGTGAAATCGTGATCGGCGCCGAAGTCGCGCTTCGCCAAGCCGAGGAATACGGCGAACCGCTCGCACGCGAAATTCTTCGCTACTTGGTGCATGGCCTTCTCCATCTGGCCGGGCACGAAGATGCCGATGCCGACGAACGCGAGCGCATGGAAAGCGCACAGGAAAAAATTGTCGCCATGCTCTGGTCGCAGCACCTCGAAGCGAAGCTCGGCCGCTGAGCCCAATCACTTCGCAAACGCCTCGCGATAACGTAGCACCGACTCCATCGCCGGCTGCGGATTACAAAGGCGCTCGATGAGATCATCCCATGCGGCCTGACCTTTCAAAATCTCGACCTCGATACGCAAAAAGTACACCGGCACATCGATCGATCCCGGTCGCGGAAACCTCACCGCGTCCTTCTCGGTCGTCACGATCATCTCCATG
>CAIVXP010000225.1 GCA_903909905.1 Akkermansiaceae bacterium | reverse complement strand
GGTACGGCGGTGCATCATGGAGCCGTGGGTCATCTTGAGACCACCGAATCCGTGGCGTTTCACGGCGCCTTGGAAGCCGCGGCCTTTGCTGTCGGCGATGACGTCGACCCATTGGCCGGCGCTGAAGAGCTCGAGGCCCGGATGTGCTTCGGGAGTGGCGGCGCCTTTTTCAAAGCGGAACTCTTGGATGAAGCGCTTTGGCGTGGAGCCGGCTTTCTTGAAGCGGCCCAAGTCCGGCTTGGAAACGCGTTGTTCCTTTTGATCGTCGAATCCGATTTGGAGGGCGGTGTAACCGTCTTTCTCCACGGTCTTGACCTGGAGGATGGCGTTGCCCGAGACATCGATGACGGTCACGGGAATCATGGATCCCGCCTGTTGATCGAAGAGGCGGGTCATGCCGATTTTTTTACCGAGGAGGCCGAGTGACATGGCTGAAAAGTGTGGGGTGTTGGAGGCTTGGAGAGAGGAAATGATGGGACGGATGCTCAGATGCGGATCGTGATGTCGACGCCGGCGGGAAGGTTGAGCTTCTTGAGTTCGTCGACGGTGCGAGCGGTGGGGTCGACGATGTCGAGCAAGCGCTTGTGGGTGCGGATTTCGAATTGTTCGGCGGACTTCTTGTTCACGTGGACCGAGCGGTTGACGCTGAACTTTTCGATGCGGGTTGGAAGCGGGATGGGGCCGGCAACGCGAGCGCCAGTGCGTTTGGCGGTCTCCACGATTTCTTGGGCGGAGCGGTCGATCGCGCGATGATCGAATGCGCGGAGGCGGATGCGGATTTTCTGGTTTTCCATGGTGGAGCTTGGTTGACGGTTGCTTTGTTGTTCTTCAGGGCGAGTGATCAGCCTAAGCGGTCGCTTACGATCTCTTCGACGATATTGGATGGGACTTGCTCGAAATGCGATGGGGTCATCGCATAGGAAGCACGGCCAGATGAGAGGGTGCGGACGGCGGTCGAGTAGCCGAACATTTCCTTGAGAGGGACATTGGCGCGGACGATGGCGAGTTTGCCCTTCGACTCCATGTTCTGGATTTGTCCGCGGCGGCGATTGAGGTCGCCCATGACATCGCCTTGATAGTCATCGGGGGTGGAAACTTCCACGGCCATGATGGGCTCGAGCAGGATCGACTTGGCCTTTTTGAAGCCGTCCTTCATCGCGAAGATGGCGGCCATGGTGAAGGCGTTTTCGTTCGAATCCACATCGTGGTAGGAGCCGTCGAGGATCTCGACATGGACGTCGACCACCGGGTAGCCGGCGATGATGCCGTTGCTCATGGCTTCGTTCACGCCCTTGATGACGGCGTTGATGTATTCCTTGGGAATCGTGCCACCGATCACCTTGTTCTCGATGGTGAGGCCCTTGCCCTTTTCGTTGGGCTTCATGGAAAGGATCACGTGGCCGTATTGGCCGCGGCCGCCGGATTGTTTGACCAGTTTGCCTTCGCCACCCGCGGCGATGGTGATGGTTTCGCGGTAAGCGATTTGTGGCGCGCCGGTGTTGGCGTCGACCTTGAACTCGCGGCGCAGGCGATCGATGATGATCTCAAGGTGGAGCTCGCCCATGCCGGAGATGATCGTCTGGCCGGTTTCCTCGTCGGTCTTCACATTGAAGGTCGGGTCTTCCTCGGAAAGGCGGCCGAGCGCGAGAGCGAGTTTTTCCTGGTCGGCCACGGTCTTGGGCTCGACGGCCATCGAGATGACCGGCTCGGGGAAAGTCGGGGGCTCGAGCACCACATCGTGGTTGAGCGCGGCGAGCGTGTCGCCGGTGGTGACATTCTTGAGGCCGACCATCGCGGCGATGTCGCCGGCGTAGCAGGCGTCGATGTCCTTGTGCTCGTTGGCTTGGATTTGGATCAGGCGACCAACGCGCTCACTGCGGCGGGTGCGCGGATTGTAAACCGTGTCGCCTTTGCGGACGACGCCCGAATAGACGCGGAAGAAAACCAATTTGCCAACGAACTTGTCGGCCCAGAGTTTGAAGGCGAGGGCAACAAATTTCCCGTGATCGGTGGTTTCGACCTCGATGCGGGTTTCCTCGTTTTCAGGATCCATGCCGATTGCGGCAGGGATGTCGAGCGGGCTGGGGAGGTAATCCACCACCGCGTCGAGAAGGTATTGCACACCCTTGTTTTTAAAGGCCGATCCACCAGCCACTGGGATGAGCTTGTTGGCGATGGTCGCGCGGCGGATGCCCTTCTTGAGGTCCTCGAGAGTGACCGTTTCCTCCATCAGGAATTTTTCGCCGACCGTTTCATCGACATCGGCAACGGCGTTGAGCAGCTCGTTGTAGGCCTCGTCGGCGATTTTCTTTTGCTCGGCGTCGAGTTCCCTGACGGTGTAGGTCGAACCGAACTTGTCGTCATCGGAGAAATAGACCGCCTTGCGGTTGACCACATCGATCTGGCCCTTGAGGTTTTCCTCGGAACCAATCGGGATGAGAATGCGCACGGCATTGGCGCCGAGTTTTTCCTTCACTTCGCCGAACACGCGGTCGAAGTCTGCACCGGTGCGGTCCATATTGTTGACGAACACGATGCGCGTCACATGATACTTGGTCGCTTGGCGCCAGACGGTTTCGGTCTGCGGTTGGACACCGGCGACCCCGCAGAACACGACGATCGCGCCATCGAGCACGCGCAGCGAGCGCTCCACCTCGGCGGTGAAGTCCACGTGGCCGGGGGTGTCGATGATATTGATGCGTTGCTTTTGCTCAGGGAAAAGCTTGAAAGTCCCCTCCTCCACGCGTTGCCACCATTCGGTGGTGACGGCGGCGGATGTGATGGTGATGCCGCGCTCGCGCTCTTGTTCCATCCAGTCGGTCGTGGCCGAACCGTGGTGCACCTCGCCGATCTTGTGGATCATGCCGGTGTAGAAAAGAATCCGCTCGGTTAGGGTCGTCTTGCCCGCGTCGATGTGCGCCGCAATCCCGATATTTCGGGTGCGTTCGAGCACATGTTGGCGTTCTGGACTGTTTGGATTCACAAGGGAGTCGCGCGGTGGCGCGGGGGTGGATTAGAAGCGGAAGTGGGCGAAGGCGCGGTTGGCCTGGGCCATCTTGTGGACGTCGTCGCGCTTGCGCACGGCCGCGCCTTGGTTGTTGGCGGCGTCCTTGATTTCGTTGGCGAGGGCCACATGCATCGGCGTGCCTTTGCGGTTGCGGGCGTAGGAAACGATCCACCGCATCGCGAGCGACTCCGAACGATCGGCGGCAACTTCGAGCGGCACTTGATAGGTCGCACCACCGACGCGGCGGGACTTGACCTCAACGCGCGGCTTCGAGTTCTCGACAGCGCGGGTGATCACTTCGAGCGGATCGACGGTGTCGATGCCTTCGTTGGCGCGATCGATCGCGGCATAAACAATGCGTTGTGCGAGAGAGCGCTTGCCATCGGTCATCACCTTGGAAATCAGGTGACCGACGAGGGCGCTGTCGTAACGGGGATCGCGGCGATCCGGCTTGGTGAAAACTCGCTTGCGGCGTGGCATGGCGTGGGTGGTCTGGGGGTTGAGTGGTTGAAATTACTTCTTCTTCGCGGGGGCGGCGGCGGCACCGGGTTTCGGGCGCTTGGCACCGTACTTCGAGCGCGACTGACGGCGCTTGTCGACGCCGAGCGTGTCGAGCGATCCGCGGACGATGTGGTAGCGCACACCTGGAAGGTCCTTCACCCGACCACCACGAACGAGAACGATCGAGTGCTCTTGGAGGTTGTGGCCTTCACCGCCGATGTAGGCGATCACTTCGAATCCATTGGTGAGGCGCACTTTGGCCACTTTACGGAGAGCCGAGTTCGGCTTCTTGGGCGTACGGGTCATCACCTGAAGGCATACTCCGCGGCGCTGGGGACAATTCACGAGAGCGGGCGACTTCGACTTTTCGGCCGGAGTGATTCGTCCCTTGCGAACGAGCTGATTGATGGTCGGCATGATTTCCTGCGTGGTTCTGGTTGTGCTTGGGACAAACCGGAGCAACGACGAGGAAACCTCGTTGAAGCTTTTCTCCGGAGCTGACCCGATAAATTTACCCTGTTTCGGGAGCTGCCTTTTTCGAAGAGGCAGGTCGCTATGCGGGGCGGCGAAAATAGGTTTCGGACCCGACCTGACAAGCCCTAATTTGCTTTTTCTTGGAAATTTTTCCAAAAGCCCTCAAAAAATAGGGCGAAATTCCAAAATCGGGGGTCTACGAGGCCGTTTCCATGAGCCCCGCAAGCGGTCGCGGACATGCCGGAGCCTTGATCGAGCCCGTAATACAAAATGGCACACGCCGCTTCCGATTTGCAAAAAAGCCTTCAAATCAAGGGTTTTTCGCATCGCGGCAATATTTCATCACGCTCCCGTGCATGTTTGGAATCCATCGCGTCGCCTTTGCGGCACTGGGCAAATCCCCTGTCACCGGAGTTGACGCGGGGCCGTTCGCGGCTACAGCTATCCGCCATGCAAGCCGACAACCAAACCGCTCCCGAAGCCGAGGCCCCGGTCGAAAACCCCGAGATCGCCAAGGAAAATGCGACACCGGAAGCTGCGGCGGAGCTTGATCCATGGGAGCAGCTCGAAGCCGAGGCCGCCAAATGGAAGGATCTTTCCCTGCGCACTGCCGCCGAAATGGACAACCTGCGCAAACGCACTGCCCGCGAACGCGAGGAAGCAGTGCGGTATTCGAATCAACGCCTGCTCGAAGAGCTTTTGCCGGTGATCGACAACTTCGAAATGGGCATGCAGGCCGCAGCGCAAGACACCTCGTCGATGATCTACATCGGCATGGACATGGTCCGCCGTCAGCTCAACGAGTTTCTATCCTCGCAAGGTG
>CAIVXP010000224.1 GCA_903909905.1 Akkermansiaceae bacterium | reverse complement strand
CATGTAGAAGAGCATTTCCTCGGACACCTGCGAGACCGAGGCCTCGTGTTGGGTCGCGTGACGATTGCCGCGCACGGTGATGGCCGGGTAGGTGTCGGTGCGCGAGTGGCTGTTGATGAGCAACGCGTCGCACTCGGTGTTGTTCTTGCAGCCCTTGAGGTGCTTGGGGATGTGGACTTGGCCGCGATAGGTCGCGCGGCCTTCGCCGACCGAGATGGATTTTGAAACGATGTTGGAGGTCGTCTCGTCGGCGGCGTGGATCATTTTTGCGCCGGTGTCCTGGTGCTGGCCGGTGTTGGCGAGGGCAATCGAGATCACCTCACCACGCGCACGACGGCCCTTCATGATCACGCCGGGATACTTCATGGTGAGGCGTGAGCCGATGTTGCAATCGATCCAGCGGACCTCCGCATCTTCCATCGCGAGGCCGCGCTTGGTGACGAGGTTGAAGACATTGCTGCTCCAGTTTTGCACGGTCACATACTGGATCTTCGCGCCCTTGAGTGCGACCAGTTCGACCACCGCCGAATGCAGCGTGGCGGTCTCGAACTTCGGCGCGGTGCAACCTTCCATGTACATCACCTCGGCACCTTCATCGGCGATGATGAGCGTGCGTTCGAACTGCCCGAAGCTTTCCGAGTTGATGCGGAAGTATGCTTGCAGCGGTTGCTTGAGCTTCACGCCCTTCGGTATGTAAATGAACGATCCGCCGGAAAACACCGCGCTGTTGAGTGCGGAAAACTTGTTGTCGCCGGACGGAATCACCTTGCCGAACCACGGGCGGAAAATTTCCTCGTGCTCTTTCAAGCCTTCGGCCGAGGTGACGAAGATCACGCCCTGCTTGGTGAGCTCCTCCTTCATGTTCGAGTAAGCCGCCTCCGAATCGTACTGGGCCTCGACGCCCGCAAGGAATGCACGCTCCTGCTCTGGGATGCCGAGGCGCTCGAATGTTTTGAGCACTTCCTCGGGTACCTCGTCCCATGAACGCTTCGGCTTCTCACCATCGGAGAGGTAATAGCGGATGTCGTCGAAGTGGATGTTTTCGAGATCCTTAGTCGCCCAGTTGGTGGGCATCGGTTTTTCGTTGAATATTTTGTAAGCCTTGTGGCGGAACTCGCGCACCCATTGCGGGTCGTTCTTCACATCGCAGATGTAATCGACCGTCTTTTCCGAAAGGCCGCGGCCGGCATCGTACTTGTGGCGCTCGGGAAAGGTGAAATCGCCCTTGCTGCGATCGATGTCGATCGCTTCGCGGGTTTCATGATCGAGAGTGGAGGTGGCGTCTTCGTAGGACATGGGAAATGTTTGCTGAGGTTTGTGATGCTTTAAGCGAGGGCGGCTTCCTTGAGGAAATCGTAGCCGTGTTTCTCGAGCTCGAGCGCAAGTTCGGGGCCGCCCGAGCGGACGATGCGGCCTTCGGCCATGACATGCACATGGTCGGGCTTGATGTAATCGAGCAGGCGTTGGTAGTGCGTGATGAGCAACATGCCGCGCTCGGGCGAGCGCATGGCATTGACGCCTTTGGCAACGATCTTGAGAGCATCGATGTCGAGTCCCGAGTCGGTCTCGTCAAGGATGCAGTACTTCGGCTCAAGCATCATCATTTGCAGGATCTCGTTGCGCTTCTTCTCACCGCCGGAGAAACCTTCGTTGACCGCACGCGCGGTGAACTTGCGGTCCATTTCGAGCAGGTCCATCTTTGCGTAGAGATCCTTGTAATAGGCTACCGCGTCGATTTCCTGGCCTTTCGGCAGGCGCGATTGCAGCGCCGCGCGGATGAAGTTGGCGTTGGAAACTCCCGGCACTTCCGAAGGGTATTGGAAGGCGAGAAAAATCCCGGCGCGCGAGCGTTCGTCGATCGACATTTCACCGATGTCCTCACCGTCGATCGTCACCGATCCGCCCGTGACCACATAACCTTCGTGACCGGCGATCACTTTCGACAGCGTCGATTTGCCGGAGCCGTTGGGGCCCATGATGGCATGGACTTCGCCTTTGGGGATTTCGAGGGTGACGCCCTTGAGGATTTCGGTTCCGTCTTCGAGGGTTGCTTGGAGGTTCTGGATGTGGAGGCTCATGGTGGGAAGGATGTGATGTTGCTTGGTTGAAAAAAGTGATGGTTCAGGATGCGGCGAGTTTGCCGCGCAAGGTGATTTCGATGTCCTCGATCACCGCACCGGGCGGCAGGTCGAGAAAGTCGGCGAGGTTCACGCCGGGCTTGAATTCGATATCATGAATGGCGCCGCTGGCGGCATCGTGGAAATGCCCATGCTCATTCACATTCGGGCAGTAGCGCGAGGACTCGCGTTCGAAGTTCACTTGGCGGATCAGCCCGTGATCGACGAGCGTTTCGAGGCAGTTGTAAACCGTCGCGAGCGAAATGTTTGGCAGGCGTTTTTTTACGCGCGAGTGGACCTCGTTGGCGGTTGGGTGGTCGCGGCGACCCATCAGCACGCGGTAGACCTCTTGGCGCTGCGGTGTCATCCGCAGGCCGGGGCAGGCCTCGGGCAGGCTGTTGGCAGAGCGGTCGTGAAGGCGGGAATTCATCGGCACCGCAAGCTACGCCAGCGGCTTTCAATATCAAGAATAATTCCAATCTAGGAGAAATTCCTATCCGTTGATTGCCGTGGATACCTGATTTTTAGGGGCTTTCCCCCTGCTTTTCCCGTGATTGACCCCGAGGTTGGCGGTTGTTAGTTTCCGCGCCCTGCCATGAGTTCATCCGCGCCGAATTACAAAGACACCCTGGCACTGCCGCAAACGAGTTTCCCGATGCGTGGGGACCTAGTAGAGAACGAGCCTACCCGACTTGCCAAATGGGAAAAGGATGGCCTGTACCAAAAAATCCTTGGCCGTCGTCGTGCGGCCGGCGCGCCGGAGTTCATCCTTCATGATGGTCCGCCATTCGCGAATGGCGATGTGCACATGGGCACAGCGCTTAACAAGTTGCTCAAGGATCTGGTGGTGAAGTCGAAGACGATGGCCGGCTACACCACGCCCTTCGTGCCGGGCTGGGACTGCCATGGGCTGCCGATCGAATTCAAAGTCGTGAAAGAAACCGCCGGGCTCGAAGCGCCGGAGATCCGCCGACGCTGCGCGGAGTTTGCAGGGAAATTCATCGACATTCAGCGCGCGTCATTCCGGCGATTGGGCGTGTTTGGCGATTGGGAAAATCCTTATCTCACGATGGCACCAGCCTACGAGGCAGGCATCTTGCGGGTCTTTGCCAAGCTGGTGGAAAACGGCAACGTCTATCAATCGAAGAAACCCGTGCAGTGGTCCTACGGAGCGCAAACCGCACTCGCCGAAGCCGAGGTGGAATACCAAGACAAGGAAAGCACCGCGGTGTTCGTGAAATTTCCACTCGTCAGCGGCACGCACGCCGGCAAGGCCTCGATCGCTATCTGGACGACCACGCCATGGACGCTGCCCGCCAACCTCGGCCTCGCGGTGCACCCGGAGTTCACCTATGTGATCGGCCGCTTCGAAAATGAAATTGCCGCACGCTCGGAGATGCTTGTCATCGTTCGCGAACTCATCGCCGATTTCACCGCCAAGACCGGCTTTGCGCTTGCCGAGACACTCGGCGAGGTCCGCGGTCGTGAACTCGAAGGCCTCGAAGCCAAGCATCCGTTTCTCGATCGCAACTCGAAGCTCATCCTCGCGAACTTCGTCACCACCGAGACCGGCACCGGCATCGTGCACATCGCTCCGGGCCACGGCGCGGACGACTATGTGGCGGGTCAACAAAACGGCCTGGCCGTGCTTTCACCGGTCGACGATGAAGGGAAGTTCACTGGCGAGTGCGGGCTTGCCGAACTGGTCGGCACGCATGTTTTCAAATCGAACGAACGCATCGTCGAGATCCTCGCCGAGAGCGGTCACCTGCTCGGTCGCGAAATTTACAAGCACTCCTATCCGCATTGCTGGCGCTCGAAGACGCCGATCATTTTCCGCGCGGTCGAGCAGTTCTTCATTTCGCTCGAAACGCTGCGGGGTCAGGCGCTGGAGCAAATCGACAAGGTCGAGTGGCTTCCCGCGTGGGGCCGCAACCGCATCTATGGCACGGTCGAGTCGCGACCCGATTGGTGCATCTCGCGTCAACGCACCTGGGGCGTGCCGCTGCCGGTTTTCTTCGGCGCCGATGGCAAGGCGATCCTCTCGGCCGAGCTTGCGCGCAAGGT
>CAIVXP010000223.1 GCA_903909905.1 Akkermansiaceae bacterium | reverse complement strand
GGCCATCGCTTCGCCGACCGACTTCATTGAGGTCGTGAGCACCGGGTTGGCGGTGGGGAATTTTTCGAAAGTGAAACGCGGGATCTTGGTGACCACATAGTCGATGGTCGGTTCGAACGATGCGGGCGTTTCGCGCGTGATGTCGTTGGGCAGTTCGTCGAGCGTGTAACCAACGGCAAGCTTCGCCGCGATTTTCGCGATCGGAAATCCGGTCGCCTTCGAGGCGAGCGCCGACGAGCGGGAAACGCGCGGGTTCATCTCGATGACGATCATGCGGCCGGTTTTCGGGTCGGTGGCAAACTGGATGTTTGAGCCGCCAGTCTCGACGCCGATTTCGCGGATGACCGCAAACGACGCGTCGCGCATGATTTGATACTCGCGATCGGTGAGTGTTTGGATCGGCGCGACGGTGATCGAGTCGCCGGTGTGCACGCCCATCGGATCGAGGTTTTCGATCGAGCAGATCACCACGCAGTTGTCCTTGCGGTCGCGCATGACCTCCATTTCGTATTCCTTCCAACCGAGCAGCGATTCCTCGATGAGGACTTCGGAAACTGGTGAGAGGTCGAGGCCGCGGGTGATGATTTCCTCAAACTCCTCGCGGTTGTAAGCGATGCCGCCGCCTTGGCCGCCAAGCGTGAAGGCCGGGCGGATGATCAATGGAAAGCGCCCGATTTCTTCAGCCACCTTGCGCGCTTCTTCCATCGTGTGGGCGGTGCCCGAAAGTGGCAGGTCGAGGCCGATCTTGAGCATCGCCTCCTTGAAACGCTGGCGGTCCTCGCCCTTGTCGATCGCGTCGGCATTCGCGCCGATCATGCGCACCTTGTGCTTGTCGAGCGTGCCGGACTTGAAGAGCGACATCGAGGTGTTGAGCGCGGTCTGGCCGCCGAGAGTCGGCAGCAAGGCATCGGGCTTTTCGCGGATGATGATTTTTTCCACCACTTCCGGCGTGATCGGCTCGATGTAGGTGCGGTGGGCAAACTCCGGATCGGTCATGATGGTGGCCGGATTGGAGTTCACCAAAATGACCTCGTAGCCCTCTTCCTTGAGTGCCTTGCATGCTTGGACGCCGGAGTAGTCGAACTCGCAGCCTTGGCCGATGACGATAGGGCCGGAGCCGATGACGAGAATTTTGCGGATCGAGGTGTCTTTGGGCATGGTGGGTGCGGGTGGGCGGCCTTGCGTTGGCGGCTAAATTGGGCGGTGTGTGGCAGGGAATCCGCGGCTTGTAAAGGGTGGGGTTGTTTCTCGTCTCAATTTTCCGGGAGCGGGGGCAGGAGGGGGGCGTCGGGGTTGAAATCGGGCGGCAGCGTGTCTTGGAATTCCGGCTGCATCGATCCGCCATCGCCCGGTCCGCCGCGAGGCATTCGCGCGTAGAGGTCACTCGGCCAGGCCTGCACGGCCATCGTTTCGCCCTTATAGATTAGCGAAACCGTCTGGCCGTAGTAGCTCACGGAACCAAATGGCGGATCGGCCCCGTCGCCGGGCTTGGGGATCGTGTAGATCATGCGCAGCGATTCTTCGCCGCCGACCCAATCAAAGGGCAGGGTGGTCCAGAGCTGTTTGACCCATGAGTTGTCTTCGAGTTGCACGATTTCGCCCCTGCTATTGCGGTTGAAAAACACGACCGAGACCGCGAGTTCGGCGATGTCGATTTCCTCGGTGGGAGCTTTTTGAACCGGAACGGTGAGAATCACTTGCTCGCCATTTCCGTAGTTCGAATTTTTGAAAATCCGCACGCGGCCGAGCGAGAGTTTGCCGAGCATGGCATCGGGCTTGTCGAAGCCGTCGCGCAATTTTTTGGCGGCGAGATCGTAGTATTTTCCCGCTTGGGAAATGCCCATTTCGAAGATCTTTTGGTAATGAGAAGTTGCGGTGTCGTAGACGCCCATTTGTTCGTGAACGAGGCCGAGTTCGTAGCGAATGTTCGGGCTTTCTGGGGATTGGCTGGCGGCCTCTTCGAGCTTAACGATTGCCTTGCCCATGTCGCCAGCGACGCGCGCTTCACGGGCCTCGCGGAAAAGTTTTTCGGCGCGCGGGTCGGCGATTTCCGGCTCGCGTACGGGGGTAGGGTCGGGCCGGCGTGGGGGCTCGGATGCGATCGGCCGCGCGGGCGGGGGAGTGGCGGGGGCCTGCACCACTGCGGCCGGCGGCTCGGTCAGCGTGGCATCGGGCACCCGCACGACCACCGGTTTTGCCACAGTCTTTTCGACGATTTTGACCTTTTGCGATTCCTCGAAGCGCGTTGCCAAGGCCATGCCGGCGACGAGCAGCTGCGCGATGGCCATCAGCGCGAGACCGCACAAGGCGATCGTGAATGCCGGAACCTTCCTATTCGAGGATGGCTGCGACGTTGCGGGCGGCATGCGCGGACGATGGCGGCGGCCTCCGCGCGTGTCAATGCGGCGGCAGGTTCCGCAGGCGGTTGACAACTACCGCAAGGCGGCGTTGCCGAAGGCGATTTTCTGGCTTATAGCTCCCCCAGCAATGAATTCACCCGCGCCCCTGAGCTACTGCCCGGACCTGCTCCACTATCAACGCCGTTTGAGCCGCGAGGTGAAGGTCGGAAATGTCGGCCTCGGCGGCTCAAATCCGATCCGCGTGCAGTCGATGATCACCTCCGATACCCGCGACACACCCGCCTGCGTTGCCGAGGTGCTCGCGCTCGCCGAGGCCGGCTGCGAGATTGTGCGGATCACCGCCCAGACAAGAATCTACGCCGCCAACCTCGAGAACATTGCTCGCGAAGTCCGCGCCGCTGGCTGCCAAGTGCCGCTGGTGGCCGACATTCATTTCAAGCCGGATGCCGCACTCGAAGCCGCCAAGTGGGTGGAGAAAATCCGCGTGAACCCGGGGAATTACGCCGACAAGAAGAAGTTCGAAATCCGCGAGTACACCGACGCGCAGTATGAGGAGGAACTCGAGCGCATCCGCGCGGAATTTTCGCCGCTGGTAGAGCTTTGCAAGGAGCATGGAAGGGTGATGCGCATCGGCACCAATCACGGGTCGCTCTCGGATCGGATCATGAACCGCTACGGCGACACGCCGCTCGGCATGGTGGAAAGCGCGCTGGAGTTCGCGCGGATTGCGCGAGACCACGCTTACCATGATTTGGTTTTTTCGATGAAGGCCTCCAATCCGAAGGTGATGATCGAGGCCTACCGCCTGCTCGTCGCAAGGCTCGATGCCGAAGGGCCCGACTGGAATTACCCGATCCACCTCGGCGTGACCGAGGCTGGCGACGGAGAAGACGGCCGCATCAAGAGCGCCATCGGTATCGGTTCGCTCCTCGCCGACGGCATCGGCGACACCGTGCGGGTTTCGCTCACCGAAGACGCCGTGCACGAGATCCCCGTGGCCAGGGCGCTGGTTGAGCCGTTTAATGCAAAATGTGGCTGGGACTTGCAGTCCCAGTCCGTCGTCGGGACATCCTGTCCCGACCTCAACACGCTTGCTCAGACCATTCGTCCCGATTGGTCACAACTTGAAAAACGCACCTCCACACATCTGCCTCATTGGCGAATTCCCGGTGCCGCATACGCCGTAACTTTTCGCACCAAGGACTCCCTACCCACATCAGTTCTTGAGGAATACAGGCGCAAGCGTGAAATCCTGCTTGATCGTATGGCGATCGTGATGAAATCCGCCGGTTCGCGCGATGCGACTCGCGAACTTCTGCCACTTCGCGCTGAGTTGGAATCGCTGACAGAAACACTCATTGAACCCGCGCTGCATGCCGCAGAGGGACCGCGCCCGCTTTCGGATCCAAACATCGCTCAAGCCATATGCGACGCGCTCAATTTTTTCGACGGCGATCGCTACGACCTCCTTGCGTGGTCCGTGATGCCCAACCACGTACATGCTCTGATTGTGCCGCGCGAGGGGCACGAATTGGAAAAGATATTGCAATCATGGAAGACGCATACAGCCAAAGAGGCGAACCAGATCCTCGGTAAAACCGGCACTTTCTGGCAGGAGGAATATTATGATCATGTGGTGAGGGACGGGGAGGACTTGAAACATCAAGTGCGGTATATTTTGAACAACCCAATCAAGGGAAAGTTTTCTGGCAAGTGGACCGGCAGTATCTTTGGGACTGCAAGTCCCAAAGACGGACTGGGACTGCAAGTCCCAGCCACTACCACCACCAAAAATTTCACTCCATCCTACGATCCCTTCAACTACGATAGGCGTCGTAGTTCGGCGGTGAAGATCATGGGCCATGAACTCGGGGCGGGTCAGACGGTCCGCGTGTTCACCACGCAGGAAAAATGGAATGCTTTGGCTCACAAGATTTCCTCAATGGGCGATTATAAGCCGGAGATTATTGTCGAAAAATCCGGCGTCGTTGAAATCGATCCGAGCGATGACGCGGCGGTGGCGGAGTTAAATGCAAGGTCCGAGCCCTGCCTCGTGACGGTGGCCGACGGCACTGCGATGGAGGTCATTCCCGCATTCCGTCTACTCGCTTCGAAGATCGACGCGCGGCACCCGATTTTGCTCAAGGATGTGCTGCAAGTGCCGACGGAAAACAGCGACTTCCTGCACGCACTTTTGCCCGCCGCGCGCAACATCGGGTCGCTCCTCTGCGATGGCATCGGCGATGCGGTGCTCATTCGCGGCGAGACTGCGCCGGGTCAATCAATGCGCCTCGCCTACAACATCCTGCAGGCCGCCGGCACCCGCATTTTCAAGACCGATTATGTCGCCTGCCCGAGCTGCGGGCGCACGCTCTTCAACCTCCAATCGACCACCCAAAAAATCCGCGCGGCCACCGGCCACCTCAAGGGGGTGCGCATCGCGGTGATGGGTTGCATCGTCAACGGCCCCGGCGAAATGGCCGACGCCGATTTCGGCTATGTCGGCGGCGCACCGGGCAAGATTAACCTCTATGTCGGCAAGGCTCCGGTGAAGTTCAACATCCCGGAAAATGAAGCAGTCGAGCGCCTCATCGATCTCATCCGCGAGCACGGAAAATGGATCGATGCCCCCGTGCTTGCCAACCGTGAAGCCTGAGCCGATGGCGGATTCCGACACATTGACATTGACGCGCCAAAGCACCGAGCTCGATGTGCCGTGGAATGTCATCGTGCACGACGACCCGGTGAACCTCATGGGCTATGTGACCATGGTGCTGATGAAAATTTTTGGCTACGACGAGAAGCGCGCAGCGAAGCTTATGATGGAGGTTCATCAACTGGGACGCTCGGTCGTGTGGAGCGGTCAGCGCGAGCGCGCCGAGATGCACGCCCAGCAATTGCAGGCGCATCAGTTGAAGGCGACGATCGAGAAATCGGCATGAAAATTTCTCCAACGATCATGGGCGGTCTACGGATCGATGCGGAGGGCGAGGCAGATTGGCATTTGCTCTACATGATCATCACCGATGCGGCGTCATGCGATCGTGGGCTTGCCGCAAGGTTGGCCGACGCGATTGGCGATCGGGAAATGGCGGCCGATTGGAATGAGTGGGTGGTGCCGGAGCTTGCGGAAGGCTTCGAAGCGGAGTTGGCGTTTGTGAAAATGACCATCGAATCCGCGTGCCACGAGGCATCCGGCGGGGTGGGGCCCCTATGGGTCATTCCCCGCGAGGCTCAGCGGTGGTATGGCGCGCTGAATCAAGCTCGCATGGCGCTTGAGGCCCGTTATCATTTGGGCCCGAGCGATGGCATCGACTTCGAAAAGCTGCCGCTCGAAAAACGCGGTGCCTTCATGCGCTCGCAATTTTACTGCGCCCTTCAAAGCGCCATGCTCGAGCATGTGATGCGATAGGCGCGGCGGGTGTTTGATCGCGATGCCAAAATTTTCGGCGTCCCGCTGTTTTTGAGCATTGCCGTATTATCAAGAAGTGTTTAGGAGTCGGGGAAGAAAACCCCGAATCGTCCGGATCGGGATTTTCACGGTTTTTTACGCATTTTTCCTGTGTCCAAGTCCCTCAAAGTCCTGATCGCCTGCGGTGGCACGGGTGGTCATTTGTTTCCCGGTATTGCCGTGGCCGAGGCGATGCGCGCGCGTGGGCATGAGGTGCGGCTGTTGATTTCCGAGAAAAAAGTCGATGCCGAGGCCTCGGCGAAGTACCCGCATTTGAGCTTTGAGACGGTGCCGGCGGTGGCCAAACCTGCGACTTTATCGCTGCGGATGCTGCCATTTTTGTGGAAACTTTGGGGTTCGATTCGTCGATGCCGCGGGATCCTGCGCGGCTTTGGCGCGGATGCGGTGCTGGGCATGGGTGGCTTCACCTCACTGCCGCCGGTGTATGCCGGCCATAAGCTGGGCCTCAAAACTTTCGTGCACGATTCCAACGCGCGTCCGGGTCGAGCCAATGTCCTGACCAGTCGTTTTTGCACGCAGGTGTTTCTCGGTCTCGATGCGGCCCAAAGTTTTTTCGGCGGTCGGGCCACCGTTTTCACCGGCACACCGGTGCGACCGGAGATCAAGTCGCGGCCCACGCGCGGTGAGGCGGCGGCGCTCTTTGGATTGGATCCGCAAAAAACGACGATTTTGGTGACCGGTGGCAGCCAGGGTGCGCGGCGCTTGAACGAACTTTGCGCGGGGGCGGTGGCGAAGTTTCCTGAGGGCATCCAAGTCCTGCACATCGCCGGCGCGCTGGATTTCGACCGCGTTTCGCAGATTGCCGGCGCGCGCGCCAATCATCGGGTGCTGGGGTTTTGCGATCAAATGCCAGCCGCTTATGCGGTGGCTGATCTCATCATTTCCCGCTCGGGTGCCTCGAGTCTCACCGAGATTTCCATTGCTGGACGGCCATCGATCCTCGTGCCGTTTCCTTACGCGGCCGACGACCACCAGACGCGCAATGCCGAGGTCTTCGAGCGCGCGGGTGCGGCAAAACTTGTGCAAGAGCGCGACCTCGATGAAGGAAAACTCGCCGCGCTCGCACTTTCAATTTTGAATGACCCCGCCATCTCCGAACGCATGGCCGCTGCCGCGCGTTCGCTTGCCATTCCCGATGCCGCCGAGCGGGTTTGTGCGGCGATCGAGGCCACTTTTTCAAATCCATGAACGAACTGAGTCAACGCCTGATGAACCCCTCGCTGCCGTTGCGCGTGCACCTGATCGGTGTCGCGGGATCGGGCATGAGCGGTCTGGCTTTGTTGCTCATGGGCATGGGTCATCGCGTGAGCGGATCCGATCGCGTGACCACCGCAGAAACCGAGCGCATGCAGCGCGAGGGCCTGATGTTTTCATCGCCGCATACAGCCGAGGCGGTGAAGGATGCGGACTTGGTGGTTTATTCCTCGGCGATTCGCCCGGAAAACCCATCCTACGCCGCCGCGAGTGCCGTGGGCATTCCCTTGCTGCGTCGCGCCGAATGCCTTGCGGCAATTTTGCACACGCGCAAGGGAGTCTTGGTCTCGGGTACCCATGGCAAGACGACCACTTCGTCGATGACCGCTCATGTCCTGCGCGAGGCGGGCCTGCAACCGAGCCATTATGTCGGCGCGGAAATTCCGATCCTCGGCACCAATGCGAAGTGGTCGCAGGACGGCGAATACATGGTCGCCGAGGGCGATGAAAGCGATGGCACGCTCGCGATCTATCGTCCTGAGCACGCGGTGATTCTCAACATCGAGGCCGAGCATTTGGATTTCTATCGCGACCTCGATCACATCCGCGAGGTGTTCACGAAAATGGCGGATCAAACCCGTGGCTCCTTGGTCTATTGCGCTGAGGATCCCGTCGCGCGTGATCTTTGCAGCAAGCGCGCAAACACGATTTCTTACGGCTGGGCCGATGCCGATTTCACGGCGAGCGATGTGCGCGACTTGCGTGGCTCATCGGCCTTCACCGTGACCAAGCGCGGCAAGGTGCTCGGCGATATCGAGCTCGGCATCCCTGGACGTCACAATGTCCTCAACGCGCTCGCAGCCATCGCACTGGCCGATGCCTGTGGCGCGGAGTTCTCCCTGGTCGCCCGCGCGCTCGCGGCATTTGCCGGCGCGAAAAGGCGCTTCGAAACACGCTACCTGTCGGCAAATTTCCGCATCGTCGATGATTACGGGCATCATCCGTCGGAGCTTGCTGCCACGCTTCAAACTGCCGGCTCGCTCAATCCGAAACGGCTTGTCGTGCTTTTCCAACCGCATCGCTACACGCGCACGCAAGCGCTCGCCGATGATTTCGGAAAAGTCCTGCAGGCGGCCGATCTGGTTTTCATCAGCGATGTCTATGCCGCCTCCGAGACGCCAATCCCGGGTGTGTCGGGCCAGACGCTCGTCGATGCGATGGCGCGTCATGGCAAAGTGACTGCAAAATTTTTGCCACGCTTGGACAAGGCTCATTATGTGGTTGGCAATGCCCTGCAATCCGGCGATTTGCTCATCACGCTCGGCGCCGGCAATGTGCATGAGGCCGGCACGCGCATTGCGCGCGACCTCAAGACGCTCGAGGAAATCAAGGCGCTCGCGCCGAGCGGTGGCATCGATGGCAAACTTTACGAGCCGATGGGGCGTCATACGACCTTGCTTGTCGGCGGACCGGCGCAGTTTTGGCTCGAGCCGCATGATTTCGAAAGCATGGCCGCGATGGTCGCTTATTGCCGCGAGCGTGGCATTCCGGTGCGCGTGGTTGGCCGCGGCTCAAACTTGCTGGTGCGAGATGGCGGGATCCGCGGCGCGGTGATTCATCCGAGCGGCGGGGCATTTTCCGAAGTGAGTGTCGGCGCGAACGGCGAGATCACGGCGGGTGCCGGCGTGCGGCTCAAGAAACTTGCCAGCGTCGCGGCGGCCGCAGGCATTGGTGGCTTTGAATGGATGGAAGGCATCCCAGGAAATGTTGGCGGCGCACTGCGCATGAATGCCGGCGCGATGGGCATCGAAACATTTGATCAAGTTCGCCGCGTGACCTTCCTCGACGAAGATGGAACGATCCGCACGCGTGAGCGCGATGAAGTGATCGCTCACTATCGCAATGTGCCCGAGCTGCGTCGCAACTTCGCGCTGCAGGCGGTGTTCTTTGGCGAACCCGACACATCGGAAAACATCCAGTCGCGCTGGAACGAATCACGCTGCAAGCGCAAGTCGTCCCAACCGGTGATGGCCTCCGCTGGCTGCACTTTCAAAAACCCGCAGGAGATGCCCGCCGGCAAGCTCATCGACACGCTCGGGCTCAAAGGCAGCCACCGCGGCAAGGCTGCGGTCTCGGATGTGCATGGCAATTTCATCGTCAACCAAGGCGGCGCCACCGCCAGTGATTTGTTGCAGCTCATCGACTCGATCCGCAGCACCGCGCGCAACGAACGCGGCATCGAACTT
>CAIVXP010000222.1 GCA_903909905.1 Akkermansiaceae bacterium | reverse complement strand
TTGCGGCAAGGTATCAAGGTGCCTCGAATCAAAGTTTATGTGATGCTGTTGAAGGCGCTTTGCGGATTGCGTGTGCGCGACAACATGTGATCACAGCAACTCCGGTTGTTGGAGCAGTTGTGAGACGCGTTGCAGCAGGATCCCTGCGCCGCCGCCATCGACCACGCGGTGATCGAAGGTGAGGAAAATATCGGCGGTGGTGGCGGGGAGGAAAGTTTCGGTTTGGTCGCTCCACACCGGTTTTTTCATGCCTGCGCCGAGACCGAGGATGAGAGTTTCGTTTGGCAGGGGGATGGGTGTGCCGGTGGTGAGGCCGAAGGTGCCGAAGTTCGTGACGGTGGCGATGCCGCCTTTGCAGTCGGCTTCCGAAAGTCGGCGGCGGCGCGAGCGGTCGACGAGGTCGTCGTATTCGGCGATGAGTTCGCGCAGTGGTTTTTGGTCGACCATGCGCACGACCGGCACGAGCACTCCATCTTCGACTTGCACGGCAACGCCGATGTCGAATGAGCGAGGGTGGACGATTTTATCGCCGATGAGGTATCCGGCGGTCGCCGGGTTTTCGGTGAGCGCGAGTGCGAAGGCGCGCAGGAGGTAAAGCGTGAGGCCGGGTTTGGGCGTGTGGCTGCGGCGATGTTCGAGCACGCGGTCAAGCAAAGTGGGAAGACCGACGGTGGCGAGTGGTCGGGTCCAGCTGCGGCGCATCGCATCGGCGACGGCGAGGCGCATCGGTGAGGCGGTGACGCTGGGCCATGCGTCGAGGTAATCGATAAAGCGTTCGAGGTCGGTGACCGTGACGCGACCACCGGCACCGGTGCCCGCGACGGCGGAGATGTCAGCCTCGCGTAGGCCGAGGTCACTCATGCGAGCACGCATCCGTGGGGAAATGTAGTGGGCGCCCATCGTGCCGGTCGGGACGGGCAGGCCTTTCACATTTGGCTCAATCGCTGGGGCTTCCTCGTAGGCGTCGGATTCGTCGAGCGCGAAGTGGAGATTGGCTTCGGCTTGTGGGTTTTGGTTTTCGGTTTCGTGTGATTGGCTGCGGTTTTCGCTGGTGGATTCCAGCGTGTCGACGCCGGTGCGCGCGACTTCCTCTTCGGTCACTTCGAGCAAGCCGAGCAGCGAGCCGACCGAGTAGGAAACCCCTTCTTTCGCCCGGATTTCGGCGATGATTCCATCACAGAGCGTGGTCACGCCCATGACCGCCTTATTGGTTTCCACCTCGATGATTTCCTGATCGGCGCGGACCGTGTCACCGACATTGAATCCGAGGCGGATGACGGTGGCCTCGGCGATGGATTCGCCGAGTTGGGGCATCAGGATCGGGACGGTTGGCATGGCGTGCGGGGTAGAGTTTGGAGTTTCAACTGCGCTGATTTAAAAATTGAGGAGTTTGCGGAGCGCTTCTTGGATCGATTCCGGCGTCGGGCGGTGGGCGGCCCAAAGCTTTGGATGGTATGGCACGGGAGTGTCGCGCGCGTTGAGGCGTTGGGGTGGTGCGTCGAGCAGATGGAAACCTTCGCTGACCGTGCGGGCGACGACCTCGGCAGTGACGCCGCCCCATGGGAAGGCTTCGCCGACCGCGAGCAAGCGGCCGGTTCTTGCGACCGATGCGAGCACTGTGTCCATGTCGAGGGGTTTTACCGAACGGAGGTCGACCACTTCAATTTCCCAACCATCTTCGTGGAGGCGTTCGGCGGCGCGCACCGCTTCGTGGACCATTGCGCTGTAAGCGACCACAGTGGCGTGTTTGCCGGGGCGAACGATGCGGGCTTGGCCGATCGGCAGGTGGTCGTTCTGGATCGATTTTGCCTTGAGCCAACGGTAGAGAAATTTGTGCTCGCAGAAAATGACCGGGTCATCGAGCGCGACCGCATCGATGAGCATGTGATAGGCATCGGAGACGGATGCCGGTGTGAGCACGACGAGACCTGGGTACTGCGCGTAGATGCCTTCCATGCTTTGGCTGTGGAAGGGGCCAGAGCCAGGAGTGCCGCCGGAGGGCAGGCGAACGGTGATCGGGATCGGTACGCCGGTGCGGTAAAAGTGCGTGGCGGCCTGATTGACGATTTGGTTGAACGCGATCGATGAGAAATCGGCGAACTGCATTTCCACGATCGGACGCATGCCTTCGATCGCCGCACCGACCGCGAGGCCGATCATCGCGTCTTCGGAGATCGGGCAATCGAAGACGCGGTTGGGAAATGCTTCGGCGAGTCCCTTGGTGGCTTTGAAAGCTCCGCCAAAGGTGGCGATGTCTTGGCCGTAAAGAAAGACGCGCGGGTCCTCGCGCAGGAGGGTTTCCTGGGCTTCGCGAATGGCATCGATGTAAGTGACGCTCACGATGGCTGGGTTGTCGGGTTGGGGGCTTGATGGATGGGGCTGACGCCAGAGGAGAGGGCGGACCAGTCTTCGCGATAGGGATCGGGCGCGGCTTCCTGCTGGGCTTGGGCGACAGCGCGCTGGACTTCATCGGCAAACTGCCGGTGCCATGATTGAATTTCCTCTTCGGTGGCGAGTCCGTGATCGATGAGTTGGCGGGTGGCGATGTCGATGCAATCGCGACCGTAGTGGTCTTCGCGATTTTCGCGTGGCACATACGAGCCGTCGTCGTGTTCGCCGTGACCGGAGAGGCGCAGCAGGTGGGCAACGACCAACTGCGGGCCGCGACCCTCGCGGGCGCGGCGGACGGCCTCGGTGATCACCGAGGCGCAGGCGAGCAGGTCGGTGCCATCGACAGCGAATCCGCCGATGCCATAGCCGCGCGCTTTTTCGACGAGGTCATTGCACGCAAATTGTCGGGTGTTGGGCGTCGAGTAAGCGAACTGGTTGTTGGCGACGATCACCACCATCGGAAGTTTTTCCACCGCCGCAAGGTTGAGGCCTTCGTGAAAGGCGCCGGTCGAGGTCGCACCATCGCCGACGCAGGTGGCACCGACTCGGCCGGCGAGTGTGCCTTGGAGGCGTTTGGCAAAAAGCATGCCGGCGATCACCGGGACTTGCGCGCCGAGGTGGGAAATCATCGCGGGCATGCCCATCGTCGGGCGGCCGCGGTGGATGTTGCCATCGCGACCGCGCATCGGACCCGCCGCCGAGCCGAGGTAGGTGCGGGTGCAATCGATGAGCGGCTCGCCGAAGGCGGTGCGGCCGGCTTGGTCGCGGATCAGCGGGGCAAAGAAATCCTGACCAGGGATCAGAGCGGTGCCGAGGGTGGCGCTGACCGCCTCCTGGCCTTTGCCAAGGTAGACGCCGCCGACAATTTTACCGGCCTTGTAGAGGCTGGACAGTTTGTTTTCCAGCAGGCGCGCACGAAGCATCGAGTGGAAAACCGAACGCAGGAATTTGCGGTTGGCTGTCACATCATCATTGCTCGCGATCGGGGATCCTTGTGCCACGGGCGGAGGATAGGAATTTCGAGAGGGACTCTGCAACCGCATTCGGGCGATTCTATGCCGGGCGTTGATTCCACGCGACGAGGTCTTGGTAGCGGAGTTGATCACCGCCGAAGAGGTCGAGCGCGCTGCCGACCGTGATGTCGATGCGGCCGCTACTGGCGATCTCGATCGCGCGGAGGTCGTCCATCGAAGCAGCGCCGCCGGCATAGGTCATCGGGATTTTACCCCAACTGCCGAGCAGTTCGACGAGTTCGCGGTCGATGCCGGCGCGCAGGCCTTCCACATCGGCGGCGTGGATGAGAAATTCCGCGCAATACGGCGCGAGGCGGTCGAGGGTGGCGTGGGTGACGGTGAGGTCGGTGAGCGTTTGCCAGCGGTTCATTGCGACAACCCAGCCGTCGGCGCTGCGGCGGCACGAGAGATCGATCACCAATTTTTCCGCGCCGCAGGATTGGCTGATTTCTTCAAGCGCGTGTGGCATGAATTTGCCGTTCGGATCAAACAGCGAAGAGGTGATGATCACATGACTGGCTCCGGCGTCGAGCCAATCGCCTGCGTTTGATGCGTTGATGCCGCCGCCGATTTGGAGTCCGCCGGGCCATGCGGCGAGTGCTTCTTTGGCGGCATTCTCGTTGCCGGGGCCGAGCATGATCACATGGCCGCCGCTGAGTTGATCGCGGCGAAAGCATTCGGCAAACCATGCGGGCGATTTTTCCGAGACGAAATTTTCCGCCGGTTGCGAGTCATCGCGGAGCGTGCCTCCGACGATTTGTTTCACGAGACCTTGGTGAAGGTCGATGCAAGGGCGGAACTTTGTCATCTTCGTGGGTGGCTCAGCTCAAGAAGGGGTTGTCTGCGAGTTCGTCGCCGATGGTTGTTTGCGGGCCGTGACCGGAGAGCACGATTGTTTCGGGTGGTAGCGTGAAGAGATGCGCGCGAATGCCATCGAGCAATTGCGAGGTGCTGCCGTGCGGCAAATCGGTGCGGCCGATCGAGCCGGCGAAGAGCGTGTCGCCGGAAAACAAAATTGAATTTGCGGCGAAATAAAAGGTCACCGAATCGGTCGAGTGGCCGGGGACATGCGCGGTGGTGATTTGCATGCTATTGATTTCAAGCGGCGCGCCGGGATCGATCAAAGAATCGATTTGGTAGGGCTCGACCTCGATGGGCATGCCCCATGCGCGCGCGGCGGACTCGAGGGTGAGGTCGGGCGAGTAGGTTGAGTGGGCATGGATTTTTGCGCCGCGTTGTTGGAGTGCTGCGGCGTCCTGCACGTGATCGTAGTGCTGGTGCGTGAGCAGGATTTCATCAACGCGCACGCCTTTCGAGTCGAGCCATGCGGCGATGCCATCGGGGGCGTCGATTAGCAGGTTGCCGTGGGTGGATTCGAGCAGATAGCCGTTGGTTTGGGCCATGCCGCCGGTGAAGGAGGAAATTTTCATGAAAGGGGGTCGGAGGTCATGCTTTGTTCGAGCTTTGGCGGAGCCAAAACCGGATGTCGGTCGCGTGCGGTCAGCTTCGGTGTGCAGGATTTTTTTGCCAAGCGGGTAATTTGCCAAACATTGCGACGGTGGGTGGTTGACCATCGGATCAATCCGCCTAGAATGCCCCCATGAATGAGTCAGAAGCGGCATCCAAAATTCTCGACACCATGTTCGGGCACCTTGGTGTGCCGGCGACCATCGGGGTCGAGCAGTCCTCGGATGGCCCCTGTCTGCAGGTGCGCTCGGCAGACAGCCGCCACATTATCGGTCGCGATGGCGATCGGCTCGATGATCTCCAATATTTGGTCAACCGCATCTTGCGCCGGAGTTTCCCCGAGTCGGTGAGGGTGAAGGTTGATTGCGAGCATTTCCGGACGATCCGCGAGGACCAGATGGCGGCAGAGATCCGCGGCATTGCCGAGCGGGTGGTGGCATCCGGTACGCCGCACCAAATGCGTCCGCTCAATGCTTATTACCGGCGCATGGCTTATCAGATTCTCAAGGAGATCCCCGGCATCGAGACCCACTCGCCGGAAGGTGATGAAAGGCTCAAGCGGATCACCATTTCTCCCGCCGGTTCCAACCCCGCTGCCTCATGAAAAAATTCCTCTTTGATTGCGGCACGCGCGACCCGAATTCCGCGGGCGGCATTTTTGCGCTCAGGTTCATGTTGGGCGCGATGATGTTGTTTGGTCATGGCGTTCCGAAGCTGATGGCGTTTGGCAAAATCAAGGATGCTTTCCCGGTGCCTGATTTTTTTCCGCTGAGTTTCATGTCGCCGCCGGTGAGTTTGCTGGCGGCTTTGTTTGCCGAGGTGGTTTGCGCTTTGTGCCTGATCCTTGGTGTGGCGACCCGGCCGGCTGCGTTTTTGCTTGGGTTCACGATGGTGGTGGCGGCGTTCAACATTCATGGTGCATCTCCGTGGTTCATCGGGCCGGGAGTGAGTGCCGCTAAAGAGCCTGCTTTGTTGTATCTCGTGCCGATGATCGCGATCATTTTCACGGGCGCGGGGCTGTGGTCTTTTGACGCAAAAATCTTCAAGGATCCCCGGCGTCGTCGCTGGTAATGCCGCATGCAGACGCATCATCTTGTTCTCCCCGGTGATCTCAATCACCACGGATTCCTGTTCGGTGGGCGGCTGCTCGCATGGGTCGACGAGGCGTGCTGGATCGCCGCGAGTTTGGAATTCCCGCAATGCCGGTTTGTGACCGTGGGGATGGATCGCGTGGAGTTTCATCACGGTGTGAGGCAAGGCGCGATCCTGACGATTTTCTGCACGCTCTCGCACGAGGGTACGACGAGTGTTTGTTATGCCGTCGAAGTGCGTGATGAAAAGGCGGGTAGCGATCCGATTTTTTCGACGCGGGTGACCTTGGTTAATGTGGATGACGCAGGTCGTAAGCGGCCGGTGCGCGAGTGAGGGATTGAAAATTTTTCGGACTGTGGAAATTCGCATCGAGAGCGTTGATATCGTGCTGCCTTTGGATCGTTCCGAGGATGATGTGGCGCGTCGTGAAGCTGCGGCGGCCAAGTTGGGGGTTCCGGTTTCGAGGATTGGCGGGATCGTGTTGCGCAAGCATTCGATCGATGCGCGGCAGAGGGCGATCAAGGTGCAGCTGCGCTTGGATGTTGCGGTGGACGGGGCGATGCCTGAGCAGTTAAAACCGCTTTGGTCGGTGCCGCCTTTGGCATTCGATGCGCGGGTGGTGGTGATTGTCGGCTGCGGTCCGGCGGGCATGTTTGCCGCGCTGCGTTGTCTTGAATTGGGCGTGAGGCCGATCATCCTCGAGCGTGGCAAGGATGCGAGCGCGCGGCGTTTTGATTTGGCTCCGATCCTGCGTGAAGGGCGGGTGATCGAAGAATCGAACTATTGCTTCGGCGAAGGCGGTGCCGGCACATTTTCGGATGGCAAGTTGTACACACGAGCGACCAAGCGCGGGCCGGTGGCGAAGGTGTATGAAATCCTTGTCGCGCACGGTGCTCCCGAGCGCGTGCTCACCGATGCGCATCCGCACATTGGATCGAACCTTTTGCCGAATGTCGTCAAAGCGATGCGGGCATCGATCATTGCGGCGGGTGGCGAGGTGCGATTTGAAACGAAGGTTGTCGATTTTCTTCTCAAGCAGTAAAAAATTCACGGTGTGGTGACTGCTGCGGGAGAGGAAATTTCCGGCGATGCGGTGATCCTTGCGACAGGGCATTCGGCGCGTGATGTGTACCGGCTTTTGGCGGAGAAAAAAATCCTGCTCGAGCCCAAGCCCTTCGCGGTGGGATTTCGCATCGAG
>CAIVXP010000221.1 GCA_903909905.1 Akkermansiaceae bacterium | reverse complement strand
GCTCAATACCAAACTTCCGGCAACCATTCGCATCATGGCCTGCGAGGAAGTGGCGGCGGAATTCCACAGCCGCTTTTCGGCGATCGGAAAAATTTATCATTACGACATCTGCACGGACCCCGTGCTGTCACCCTTGAAGGCTGGTCTCGCATGGCATTTGCCTCGCGCGCTCGATGCCGTCGAGTTGCAACGCGCGCTCGATATCTTTACCGGTCGGCACGATTTCCATGCCTTCGCCGCATATCGTGGCAATGAGCAAGCCGACATGGATTGGTATCGCACGATTCACCGGGCGGAGCTCGAGGCGCTCGCCGACGGCTATCGCATCACATTTGTTGGCGATGGATTTTTGTACAAAATGGTGAGGCTGCTCACCGGTGCTGCCGTGCACGCCGCACAAGGCCGCATGCGCATGGATGATCTCGCTGCGTTGTTGGATCAGCCACAAGGTCTGCCCTTGGGGAAATCACCCAACTGCGCGCCGGCGGATGGCTTGTATCTGCAGGAGGTGATTTATTCCAAATGACTTTTGTCAAACCGAGCACATCTTGGCCAGCGGTAGTGCACGAATGCCATCCGCCAGTTCGTATTCGCGATCACCTGGATAGATCACCAACAACTCGCGAAGTTTCAGGTCGTTCATCGAAATACGCATCGAGCGTGTCAGACGCGGCGCATCCTGATATTTGATTTCCACTCCCGTCGCACTTGAGGGAAAATATAGGTCCAATTCGGAGCCGCTGTGGATCGCATAAAAATACGCATCCTCATCTCGACGCGATCGGAGAATCTGTTCCAATGCAAAGCCCTCCCATGACGCGCCGAGTTTTGGGTGGACCACCATTTCCGCATGGCTAGCGATCCCTTGCAGCGAATGAAAAATCCCACTGTCTCGAAAATAAATCTTCGGTGTTTTGACGAGGCGTTTCCCTACATTTGCATGCCATGGTAGCAAGCGACGAATCATGTAGGTTTGCTCAAGTGCATCAAGATAGTGGCGCGCCGTGGTTGGCGAAACACCCATCGAGGCAGCGATCTCATTGCCATTCCAAAGTTGACCATGATAATGCGCGAGCATCGTCCAGAAGCGGCCTATTGCTTGCGGCGATCTCGTAAAACCGAGCCCAGCCAAATCCCGTTCTAGAAAGGTTCGTATGAAATTTCGCCGCCAGTCTAAACTGTCACGATCCGTTCTAGCCAGAAACGATCGTGGAAACCCGCCTCTCGTCCATAGACATCGTTGATCCTTCGCCTCCAGCTCGGAAATTCCAAAGCCTCCCATCTCCACCATTTCCACCCGACCGGCCAAGGATTCCGCAGCTTGGCGCGACAATTCCGGTGACGCGCTACCCAAAATCAGAAATTTCGCCGTTTGATCCACGCGATCCGCCAGTACCCTCAGCACCGGAAATAGCTCAGGTGCTCGCTGCGCTTCATCAATAACCACCAGCCCACTTAAGCCCTCCAAAGCGCTCATCGGTTGCTCCAAAGCTCTGGCGACTACCGGATTCTCCAAATCCAAATAACTCGACGCGCCCTCTGTCATCAGCTGCCTAGCCAGCGTTGTCTTTCCACACTGCCGTGGTCCGATCAGCGCCACTATCGGCCCACGGCCAAGCCCGGTGCGAACTTCTTTGAGGTAAGAACGACGCTCAATCATACTTGAAATCATTCAATTAAAATGGATGATTTCAAGTTTAAATTTGAAAAATTTCCAATTTCTGGGATCTTTTTTTAGAATGAACTGGCGCTCCAGTGAATGGTCTGTATCTGCAGGAGTTGCTGCATGAAAGAGTTCCTTGAATCGATCACTTCGTTGGAAGGCGTGGGGCTTGGCCTTGCGTGGGCGATCACGGCTTGTTTGCTCATCGCTGGATTTGTGGGCTGCATCTTGCCCTTGGTGCCGGGTCATTTGCTTTTGCTGATGGCGGCGCTTGGGCATCGGCTGATGCTTGGTGCGGAGGGCTCGGGGCTGAGTTGGTGGTCGCTGGGTTTCTTGGCATTGATGGCGGTCATTTCGCAGGTGCTCGAAACGATGAGTGGCGCGGCGGGCGCGAAACGATTTGGCAGCACGCGATGGGGAGTGATCGGTGCCCTGCTTGGCGGGGTGCTCGGAATGTTTTTTATGCCGATCGGCCTGCTGGCCGGTCCGCTGCTTGGCGCGATCGTTTGCGAGCTCGCATTTGCCAGAGAGCAAATGGCCGCCGCACTGCGTTCGGGCGTGGGTTCATTGGTCGGCACGGTCGCCGGCATGGGCATCAAGCTGATCTTTGGACTGGTGATGATCCTATGGTTTTTCCTCGATGTGTTTTTGATCGGATGAAACTCCGCAGCGTTGTAGCTTCACGGGTCTGCGGGTGAATCTTTTCCTTGGACTTCATCGCGAACGGGGGCATCCTCTTCCTTGCCGCTCCCCGGACGGTCGCAATTTTCGCGCAAGCGGAAGTTGAGGAAAGTCCGGACACCACAGGGCAGCGCGCCCCATGAAAGTGGGGGACGGGAACCGCGAGGGACCCGGACGGAAAGTGCAGCAGAAAGCATACCGCCGATGGCCCGCAAGGGCACAGGTAAGGGTGAAATGGTGGGGTAAGAGCCCACCGCGCCGAGGGCAACCGGAGCGGCATTGCAAACCCCGCGTGGTGCAAGACAGAACAGGGGAAGGGCTGCCCGCCCGTCAATCTCCGGGTATTAGTCGCACTCCGCGCAAGCGGGGCGCTTCGCTCCGGCGAAGT
>CAIVXP010000220.1 GCA_903909905.1 Akkermansiaceae bacterium | reverse complement strand
TTGAGCGATGCCGCAAGGTCGTCGGCGAGATCGATGGTGGTTTTCATAAAAGTACGGTATGCCGTATTTAGTTTTACGGCAAGCGGTAAATATGATGGGACACTTTTTGAGGGTCTTTCAGTATGAGTCGAAGTTGCGTGGCTGTATTACCCCAGCGGAAGTAGACAGAAGACTTGGAGAAAGAAGAAGCTAGACAAGAAGTGGCGGAGTCATTGGCTGTTCCGGACATGGAGCGGGACGGATGGGTAAAAGCTGAAAGTAGAAAGCAGAAAGTTGAAACGGGGAAGGGGCCAGAGAGGAAGAAAATGAAGATGTCACGACATCATCTTCGATCCACGATCTGCCATCATTTATTTTCGCGTTCATTCGGGATTAAACATTTTCTGAGAAGAGCACGACAAGAGTGTCGTGCCTCCTTAGGAAGCGGCTTGTTTATTCTCTTCCCCAATAACCAATCTCAAATAGCCAATCACTTTTCTTCTCCGCGTCCCTTGGCGGAAAATCTTTCTGAAAGAGTCGCCGCTGCCGCGCTCAAGGCTTTGCTTCATCTGGCACGAAGCGGAGTCCGCCGCCGTTGATGCAGTAGCGTTTGTCGGTGGGGGTGTTGAAGCCTTCGCCTTCGAAGACATGGCCGAGGTGGCCGCCGCAGCGGGCGCAGAGGACTTCGACGCGGGTCATGCCGAGGCTGGAGTCGGTGCGGATTTCAACATTATCTGCTTTGGCCGGATCGTAGAAGGATGGCCAGCCGCAGTCGGAGTCGAATTTTTCTTTCGATGAAAAGAGCAGGGCGTTGCAACCGGCGCAGTGATAGCTGCCGGCTCCCTGTTGTTTGAATTCCTTGTAGGCTTGGCTGTTGGGCCGTTCGGTGCCGGCTTCGCGCAGGATGTGGTATTGCTCGGCGCTGAGGAGTTGGCGCCATTCGTCATCGCTTTTGATGACCTTGCCGGTCGGTTCCGCGGGTTTCTGGGGGCTTACATCCATGGCGGCGGATTTTCTGCCACTTGCGTCGCATGAAACAAGAGCGAATGCGGCGAGGGCGGAGATTGTCGTGAGGGTGCGGATCATTGGGCTTGGTATGATTTCACAAGCAACCACAAATTCCTCAAACCGCAAACCAATCCGTCGGCTGGTTCTGTTCGGCGCAGTGCAGGCCGATGTGCGGATGGCCCAGGGCGTCGAGGCAGTTGCGCAGGCGTGAAATGACGATGTCCTTGCGGTTGCAGTCCGAGCTCAGGTGGCCGAAGACGACATGATTGAGCTGCGGGTGGGCAATGTCGTGAAGGAGATCGGCCACTTGGTCGTTCGAGAGATGCCCGTGTTGCGAGCTGATGCGTTGCTTGGTCGACCACGGCCGGCGCGAATCGGCATCGAGCAGGTCCTTATCGTAGTTCGCTTCGACGAAGAGTCCGTCGAGTTGGCGAAGCCGTTCGGTGACGCTGCGGGTGACATGGCCCATGTCCGAGGCGAGACCGATTTTTTTGCGGCCATCGCCGATCACGAAACCGACCGGATCGACCGCATCGTGTTGAACCGCGAAGCTCGTGACCACTGCGTCGCCGATTTGAAATTCGCATCCGGCTTCGAAAATTTTCCATGTGCCCGACTTGATGCCGGCGTCGTGGAGAAATTTTTTCGTCAAGGCGGTTGCATAAACCGGCACCTGATATTTTCTCAAAAAGACCTCGAGGCCTTTGATGTGATCGCCGTGTTCGTGAGTGAGCAGGATGCCATTGAGGCTGGCGGGATCGACGCTGATGGACTGCATTCGCGTCGTCAGTTGTTTTGCGCTCAGACCCGCGTCGAGCATCAGTCTCATGCCGCCGCACTCGACCACCGCCGAGTTGCCACCACTTCCACTTCCAAGCACCGCAAAACGCATCGGGATGGAGCCTGAAGCGAGGCGCGAAATCGTGCAAGAATTACCCGGGATCCGGTCGCGGGGATATGAACGGCTTGGCTGCAAAAAAAAGCCCCTCGTCTCACGCGGCCGAAGTTCTCCCCCCGGATTGCCCCGGCATTGCGCGAAACGAGAAGCAGGGGAACTCTGCCTCGGATTTGGACCATATCAAGGGGATTTCATGGGGATGCGGCTTGATGGGCGGGTTGTGATGACGCAGGCTTTGGGCTTGGATTTTATGGACGAGCTCAGGGAATTGCTGCGGGAAAACTTTGGCCATGAGTCGCTGCGAAGCGGTCAGGCCGAGGTGATCGGGCCGCTGATGGCTGGGCGGCCGGTGCTGGCGGTTTTTCCGACCGGTGGCGGCAAGTCCTTGTGTTATCAGCTGCCGGCGCTTGCGCTTGAGGGGTTGACCTTGGTGATTTCGCCACTGATTGCGCTGATGAAGGATCAGGTCGAGTCGCTGACGCGGCGGGGGATTGCGGCGGCGAGGTTGGATTCGACGATGGATGCTGAGGGCTTGCGGGCCTTGTATGAGGACTTGGATGCTGGGCGGTTGAGGATGCTGTACATCGCGCCTGAGCGGCTGGCCAACGAGCGGTTTCGCGAGAGGGTGCGGCGATGGAATGTGGCGATGGTCGCGGTCGACGAGGCCCATTGCATTTCCGAATGGGGTCACAATTTCCGGCCCGACTACCTCAAGATCGCGCGGTTTTGCCGGCGGCTAAAAGTTGGCCGAGTGCTGGCATTGACCGCGACCGCGACGCCGAAGGTGGCGGTGGACATCCGGCGCGCGTTTCGGATCGCGAAGGAGGATCATGTCGCGCTCGGGTTTCATCGGCCGAATCTTGATTTGCGCGTCACGCCCTGCACGGCGGCCGAGAGAAAAGCGATTTTGCTTGAGCGTTTGGCGTCAATCGATGGAGCGGCTGTGGTTTATGTCACGAGGCAGGAAACGGCCGAGGAGGTTGCGACATTTCTCAAGTCGCAGGGGCTTGCG
>CAIVXP010000219.1 GCA_903909905.1 Akkermansiaceae bacterium | reverse complement strand
GGGGCCGAAGTCGACTGAAGTCAGTGTCGTTTCACTGCCGGCTCTTGCGGCGAGTGAGCGGGCGCCTTTGGCAATTTTTGCGAGCGCCTCGTGTGCGGCGCTCAGTGAATCGAGGGTGAAGTTGAGTTGCTTGCGGTAGTGACCGCCGATCAGGACATAGCGCACTTCCATCGCAGTGAAGCCGCGTTTTTCGAGATCGTCGATCGTGTAGAGGTTGCCGAGCGACTTCGACATTTTGCCGCCATCGACGAGCAGGTGGGTGATGTGAAACCAATGCGCCGCGAACTTGCCGCCGCAGGAGCAGGTGCTTTGGGCGATTTCGTTTTCGTGGTGTGGGAAAACCAGGTCGACACCGCCCGAGTGGAGGTCGAATGAGTCTCCGAGGTATTCCTTGATCATCGCCGAGCATTCGAGGTGCCAGCCGGGTCGGCCGTCGCCCCATGGGGATGGCCAGAAATTGACGCCGTCTTCGGGTCGGCGTGCTTTCCATAGAACGAAGTCCGAGAGGTTTTCCTTGTCGTATTCGTCGGAGCTGGCGCGGGTGTTTTGGGTTTTGCCGAGTTCGAGTTCGCGGTGTTCGAGGTGTGAGAGCGCGCCGTAGCCGGGGAAGGATGCGATGTTGAAATAGACCGAGCCATCATCGGAGAGGTAGGCGTGACCTTTTTTCACCAGCTCTTCGATCATCGCGATTTGCTGCGGAATGTGATCGACGGCACCCGGCTCGACATGCGGTGGCAGGAGTCCGAGCTTCTTGCAATCGGTGTGAAATTTTTCCGTCCATCCGCGGGTGAAGTCGGTGAGCGATTGTCCGGCTTTCTGTGAGTCACGGATCGTCTTGTCGTCGACATCGGTGATGTTGCGGACATGCATCGTGCGGGTGCCGCCGGTTTCGAGCGTGCGGCGCAGGACATCCTGAAGCACGAAGGTGCGGAAGTTGCCGATGTGGGCGGGTCCGTAAACCGTGGGTCCGCAGCAGTAGAAGCGGAAGGTCGAGCCGTCGATCGGCCGGAGTTCGCGTTCGGTGCGGGTGAGCGTGTCGAAGAGCCTCATGCGCGGCGAGTTTGGCGATTGGCGGCCGTGAGCCAAGAGCAAATGGCTGCCTTGTATCGGCCGCTATGGAGGAAATTTCCGTTTCCTTTGAGATCGGTGCTTATGCTAGATGTTTTGCGTGAAACGCTTTCTCTGCATCATGGCGGTCATGCTGCCGGTGGCCTTGAGCCTCCAGTGTCATCGCGTCGGGCCGCAAGGTGGTGGGCGTTCGATGTCATCGGCAGGCAAGACTTCGGTCTCGCGGATGTATCGCGAGGTGAATCTTCGCGCCGATATGGTTCCGCGCGGGCGCCATGGCCGCAAGGTCGTGAGGCCGATGCGGCCGCGGTACATTACGATTCACAGCACGCAAAATTACCGCGCGGATGCCAATCAGCATTCGGTCGCGCTCAAGCGTGGCGCTCTGCGATCGCCGAAGACCAAAACCGGCAACCGCATTGGTTATCTCATTTGGCATTTCACCGTCGACGACCACGAAGCGATCCAGCACATGCCGATCAGCGAGCAGGGCGAGCATGCAGATTTCCATGGTCCGGGAAACCGCCTCTCGATCGGCATCGAAATGTGCGAGCATCGCGGCAGCAGTCGCAGGGCAACGATCGAGCGGACTGCGAAACTCACGGCGATCCTGATGAAGAAACAGGGCATTCCCTTGCGTCATGTCGTGCCGCATTATCATTGGCCGAGGAAAGGCAGAAATCCGGCCAACAAGAATTGCCCGCACTTTTTGCTCGATAATGGCAAGCCCGGCAAGAAGTGGCGCTGGTTCCTTGGGCGGGTGAATTATCATTATCAGCGAATCTGAGATCAAATCATGAGTGAGCATGACTTGTCATCGCACGGCAGCGTAGCCAACCGCGACGCGTCGTTGGAAAAGGGTGTGCGATATGTGTGCCAGCGTTGTGCGGCGTGCTGCAAGTGGCCGGGTGATGTGCGACTCGAAGAAGACGAGGTCGCGGCGATCGCCAAATTTCTCAATCTCGGCGAGGAAGAATTCATTGCGCGTTTCACCCGCTTGCGCAGCGACCGCATGGGGCTTTCGTTGCTCGAAAAGGACAATCACGAATGCGTGATGCTCGATGGCAACAGCTGTACGATTCAGGCCGTGAAGCCGATTCAGTGCCGAGGTTTTCCGAATCAGTGGAATTTCCCGGGTTGGCGTGAGGTTTGCGAGGCGATTCCGGTGGTAGACGGGTCGGCCGAATGACGCGATTTTGGTTTCCGCTTGCGAAGCGCTTGGAGGCGGTCCAATGATCTGACAACAAGTGATGGACGGATTCACCAGAGAAGCGCCCGGCGCCTTGAGGGTTTTGTTGGAGGATGCCCTCAAGCATGCCTTCGATTGCGATGAGGCAGGCAGGGGCGCGACGCTTGAGAGCTTGGCTGGCGCGATGGGAAAATCGCGCGAGGAGGCGGCGGCGGCCTTGGGTGAATTACGGGCGCGCGGCTTGTTGGTGGCGGCGGGTGATGCGCATCAACTTTCCGAAGCGGGCAGAAAATACGCGCTGCAGGTCGTGCGGAATCACCGGATTTTTGAAACATGGTTGATGCGGCAAACCAGCACGCCGGCGGTTGATTGGCATCGTGAGGCGCATCGTGAGGAGCACCGGCTCGAAGCGGATGAGGTCAATGCCATGGCCGACCGCATGAACAACCCACGTTATGATCCGCACGGAGATCCGATCCCGACGCGCGAGGGGCTGATGCCAAAGCGGCCATTGCCATCGCTTGCCGCGTGGGCGGAAGGTGTGCCGGCGCGGATCGGGCACATTGAGGATGAGCCTGAGGCTTTGTTTCGCTTGGCGGGTGCTCTGGGTTTGGCGCCGGGTACGCGAATGGATGCGGTCGCGCATTTGGCCAATGGATCGGTAGCCGCAAAAGTGGAGGGCCGTGAGCTCGTGATTCCGGCGGCGGTTGCGGGATTGATTCATTTGATCGGCATCGATGTGGGGGATGATTTGCCCGAGGGGCTTGGGCGTTTGTCGGATCTTCGTGTCGGCGAAACGGCGGTCGTGCATGGGCTGGCGCCAAGCTGCGTCGGGCCCGAACGGACGCGTTTGCTAGATCTCGGCGTGGTGCCCGGAACAAAGATCCGCTGCGAATTTTCAAGCCCCTTTGGCAGCCCGAAAAGTTATGTGATCCGTGGAGCGATGATCGGATTGCGTGAGTCGCAGGCGAAACGGATTTTGATCCTCAGGCCGGCGGAAGTTTCATCATCGCAAAAAGCATGAAACCAATTTCCGAACATCAACCCAGCGAAGCGTGCGTGACCTGTCCATCGCGTCAGGGTCGCTTGCAAAAGCTTGGCCTGCGCGTGGATGACAGCGATTTTGTCATCGCGCTTGCAGGCAACCCCAACACCGGCAAGACCACGGTTTTCAATGCGCTTACCGGCTTGCGGATGCACACGGGAAATTGGCCGGGCAAGACCGTGGGTCGTGCGGAAGGCGGATTTTCTTATGAAGGAAAAAAATACCGGATGATCGATCTGCCGGGGACCTATTCGTTGTTGTCCGCCTCGCCGGATGAAGAAGTCGCGAGATCGTTTTTGTTGTTTGGTAGGCCAGATGTGACGGTGATGGTCGTCGATGCCTCATGCATGGAGCGCAACCTCAACCTCGTGTTGCAGGTCTTGCAGATCACGCGGCGTGCGGTGCTTTGCTTGAACCTCATGGACGAGGCGCGGGCACATGGGTTGGAGATCGACACGCGGAATCTGGCGCGCGATCTTGGTGTGCCGGTGGTGCCGTGTGCGGCGCGGTCGGGCGAGGGGATTGCGGATTTGCTCAAGGAGATTTCGTTGATGGCGGCCCGTGCGGATGATCCGTTGCCGCGCAAGTTGCCGCTCGATGTGCGTGGGCTCACGCAGGCATTGGATAAGGTCGAGGCCGACTTGTTGGAGGTGTTTCCGCGTTTGGCGCAGCCGCGTTGGGTGGCCTTGCGATTGCTTGAAGGTGACCGCGAAATCATCGATGCCGTGCAATCGGGAGAGATTGGAAATCTGGTGGAGGAAAGGGCCATGCCACAGGTTTGAGAGAGGCGAAAAATTTTTCATGAAGAGCAAGGACGATGTGTTAAAAGAGGCGGGGGAGTTGCGATGGCAACTGCCGCAGGACCTGCACGACCGGATCGCCGAGTCGATTCATGGCGAGGCCGCGCGAATCGCCGAGCGCAGCGTCACGCGCAGTGGTGGTGACCGACGGCTGGCGTGGCAGCAGGCCTTGGATCGTTTGCTGACTCATCCACTCACCGCTTTTCCGATCATGATCGCCGTGCTGGGTGCGATCCTTTGGCTCACGATTGTCGGCGCGAATGTTCCATCGGCGATGTTGGGATCCTTGCTCGTCGACAAAGGTCATGGCTGGCTATCGGAGTTGTTTGTTTCGGCGGGTGCGCCGTGGTGGTTGAAGGGCTTGCTCGTCGATGGCATGTACCTCGCCACCGCGTGGGTGATTAGCGTGATGCTGCCGCCGATGGCGATTTTCTTTCCCTGTTTCACCTTGTTGGAAGATTTTGGGTATTTGCCGCGCGTCGCCTTCAACCTCGATCGCATGTTTCAGCGCGTCGGTGCGCATGGCAAACAGGCGCTGACGATGGCGATGGGCTTGGGTTGCAATGCGGCGGGCGTGGTTGCCACGCGGATCATTGATTCGCCGCGCGAGCGATTGATCGCGATTTTGACGAACAACTTTTCTCTCTGCAATGGTCGCTGGCCGACGCAGATCCTGATGGCGGGCGTCTTCATCGGCACGCTTGCGCCGCGCGGTTGGGGGGGCTCGATCGCCGCTCTCTCGGTGTTGGCGGTGGCCTTGTTGGGTTTTGGTTTTGCGATGCTGAGTTCGTGGATGCTTGCCCGCACGGTGCTGCGCGGCGAGGCCTCGACCTTCAGCCTCGAACTGCCGCCCTACCGTCCGCCGGATTTCTGGAAGACCCTTTATACTTCGGTCATTGATCGGACGCTGATCGTGCTGTGGCGCGCCGTGGTGTTTGCGCTGCCGGCCGGTGCGGCGATCTGGCTATCGGCGAATCTGTTCATCGGCGATCAAAGCATTGCCGCATGGTTTGTGCATGGCACCGATCC
>CAIVXP010000218.1 GCA_903909905.1 Akkermansiaceae bacterium | reverse complement strand
CCAACCATCCATTCAACGATCAGCGACAACATCACCACCGTTGTGCCGATGAAGATGATGGTGTCATAAAGATTTCCGATCGGCGGACGTTGCATGATGATGCAACGCATCACGATAGCCGAAAAGCAGCATGCCAGGCCGGCAAGGGTCAGCCCCCACACCGCCCACGACAAACCCGTGGCAAGCTTCGAGCGACCGCCGAACCACATGCCTAGCGCCGCAAGCGTACCCATCAGGAAAAATACCACGGCATAAAGAAATTTGTCGCTGCGTTGATAAATCGTTTCGAGGCGAACCGATGCACCCTCATCGCGGGCCTTAGCCCTCGCCTGAATTCTCTCACGAAACACCACCCAGTGTTTGCGGAATGCAGCTTCGTCACCCGAGCTCCGCGCAATCGCTTCAAGCGCCTTCACATCACCAATCGATGTCTCGGCATCTTTCGCACTGCCAGTCATGACATCCATGATCGCATTGCCAGCACTCTGCCATTGCTTGTCAGATGCTTCCGTGGGTGGCAGCACAAAAAAGCTAAACTTAGCGAAATTCGCCGCGTCCAAAACCTGCTGGAGCAGGCCCTGCAAACGTTCGCCCACCTCATTGCCCGCCGCACGCGACTCATTGATCTGACTCCGAATCTGCGGTGCTGTCGTCATCACTGCGCTCATCTCCGCACGACGGTCCGGCCCACCAGCCTCACCGGATCCGGTGAGCACCACCCCCGCCCGCGCAAAGGAAAAATACCCGAGCAGACCCTCGTAAGTGCGCATGTTGATCGACAGATCCGCGAGTTGATTCTGAAGCGGATCACGCTTCTTCGCTTCGATCATCTCAAAGCCCTTCACTAGCTCGCCAAGTTTTTCGCGACCGGGCTCGAGCTCTTCGTACGAATAACGATCGCGTTTGCCGCGGGGTTTCACGCCGATCGCCTCGAGTGCCGCCGAGTTATCGACCCGAAAGGTCGGTTGGCGCATCGCAAACTGCGGGCGGAAAAGAATGTCGAGCAACCATGCAGTCGGCTTCACCCGGTATTCCTTGCCTTCGGCATCGGCAAGTTTCATCGAGCGCGCACCGTGAATGCTTAGCATCGCGAATCCGGCATATGTGCCAAACGGCTTGATCCGACCCCCATCCTGCAATGGCAAGGTCTCAACCTCGCGCAAGGTTTCCTTCGACCACGGGGTATAACCTTCGACGGTGCGCAGCCCACCTTTCGGCATCATGTCGACGAGCATGTTGTAAAATGCGCCGCATATCCCGACTGCAATGATCACGGCCGCGATGCGGCGCCCTGCACGCGATGGTTGGTCAGACATGGTTTTTCTTGCGGCTGGTGGTTCCGAGATAAATGAAAAGCTTGAGCAGGAATGTCACCATCATACCGAAGGCAACAATGTAGAGGCTGTACTCGGGCCACATGTCCGCCGGATTGCGCACGACCTCGAAGACCGAATAAAGCTTCTGCCCCGGACCCGCGCCGGGCGGACCGTAACTCGCTTGGAAAAAGGTCAGCCCCTCATAGCGCATCGGCTCGTTCATCTGAATCGTAACCTTCGACTCATCACCTTTTTCGATGCGCGTGACATGACTCACAAATTTCGCAGGCCTGGTTGTTCCCGGGTGAAACTCAGCGTTGAATTCATCCAAACGCAGAGCAAACGGCATCGGCCACAGGCGTTTGCGCATATCGACCGTGAAGACGCGGTTCTCATGCTTGATGGTGAATGGATGAAAACTCGCACCTGCAAGAATGAAGGGCGTTTGCTTGCTGCCATCACGATTGATGACCCGCGCGTAGCACGCCGCGGTATTGGACTCGGCATTCACTTCCGCCGGCCGCGGCATGAGGTAGTAGCCATCGACCACCAAAGGACTGCCGCTCGGCGCACGCTCAACAACCGATACGGGCAATGCATTTATCTCGTATCCGGCAATCTCCAGATCAAAGGGCAAGTTCGGGAATCGGAAAATCCGCTGCTTGCCACGAGTGAGATCCGAAATGTCGCGACCACCGATCACATGGATGTCTGCCGGCTTGCCATCTTTGACCTCAGCGACCTCGACGACATATTCGAAATAATCTTCCGCCGCGTCGTTGGTCTCACCCTCACCAACCGCCATGTTTCCGCGCTGCGAAAAGTGGTGCGCCACACCGCCTGCGATGAGCATGAAAAT
>CAIVXP010000217.1 GCA_903909905.1 Akkermansiaceae bacterium | reverse complement strand
GCAGGTAAGAAGGCCGCATGACAAGCCTGTGCCAATCATCCACTTTTTCTTGCGGGCGCGTTCATCGGCCATCGCGCCGGCGATCGGCGAGAAGATCGCGGTGATGAGCATGCTTGAGCCGAAGGCAAGCGCCCAGACGCGGTCGTCGATCGAGTCGTCGCGCACCACTACTTGCGAGAGGAAGATCGGAAAGAGCAGCGTGTTGATCAGCAACGTGAAGGACTGATTAGCCACATCGAAGGAGATCCACGACCAAAGCTGGCGGGGGGGTGCCGCATCCTTGAGCGGTGAAAATTTCAAGAGGTTCATGGGGAAAGGTGGCCGAGGGGCTGCTCCATGGATTTGTGCGATTTTTGGCCTGAGTGCGACAGAATTTGTGGGTTGCGGGCGATTTTGGGCTTAAGGGCGAATTTTTGATTGTTAGATTTCCGCAAGCTGGGGCCTGACATCGGATTTTGACAGATCCGCGATCCTGCGTATCTTGCGCGCCGTTTCCCAACCCCTTGATAGAATCATGAGCACATCGACTGCCGAAAAGCACACATTCCAAGCCGAGATCCAGCAACTTCTCGATCTGGTCGTCCACTCGCTTTACACCGACAAGGAGATTTTCCTGCGCGAGTTGATATCGAATGCCTCCGATGCGATGGAGAAACTTCGTCATCTTGAAGGGACCGAAAAAAATATCCATCAGGCCGATCTGCCGCTTGAGATCCACATCACGACCGACGAGGAGGCAAAGACTCTCACGATTGCCGATCATGGCATTGGCATGACGCATGACGAGTTGGTGGAAAATCTTGGAACGATTGCCCACTCTGGCACCAAGGCGTTTCTCAAAGCGATCAAGGAAAGCGGCGGATCGCCATCGAACATGATCGGCCAATTCGGCGTCGGGTTTTATTCCGCGTTCATGGTGGCGGACAAGGTCAGTGTGCATTCGCGCAGTTGGCGTGCCGATGGTGGTGAGTTGGTGTGGACGAGTGACGGCATGAGTGGATATGAAATCGCCGAATCGCCGGGTCAGCAGCGTGGCGCGAAGATCGTGATGCATCTCAAGGAGGACTGCGCGGAGTACGCGACCGAATCGCGGGTGAAGCACCTCATCGAGACCTACAGCAACTTTGTTGGATTCCCGATATTGCTCAACGGCAAGAGGATCAACGAGGTCGAGGCGCTGTGGCTGAAGAACAAGTCGGAGGTCAGTGACGAGCAATACAAGGCCTTCTATCAATTTGCCTGCAAGGCCTGGGATGAGCCTTCCTACCGCTTGCATTTCAGCGCCGACGCGCCCTTGGCGATCAACGCGCTGCTGTTTTCTCCCTCGGAAAACCCCGAGCGCATGGGCTTCAACAAGACCGAGTGCGGCGTGGCGCTTTACAGCCGCAAGGTGTTGATCGATCCCGCGCCAAAGGAGCTCTTACCCGATTGGATGCGCTTCATGAAGGGTGTGGTCGACAGTGCCGACATCCCGCTGAACATTTCGCGCGAAACGATGCAGGACAGTGCGCTCATCCGCAAATTGGGCGGTGTGATCAGCAAGCGCGTGATCAAGATGTTCGAGAAGGAGGCCGAGGCTGATCCGGAAAAATTCCGTGGATTTTACCGCAAGTTTGATCGCTTTTTCAAAGAGGGTGTGGCGACGGATTACGCCAACCGCGAGGCGCTGGCGAAACTGCTGCGCTTTGAGACATCGCTGACCGAAGCGGGTAGCGTTTGCGGCTTCACCGATTATGTTTCGCGGATGAAGGAAGGTCAGGAATCGATCTATTACCTTGTCGGCAGCACCCGTGAGCAGATCGAGAGCAGTCCCTATCTTGAGGCCTTCAAGTCGCGCGGGCTCGAGGTCGTTTACTTCACCGATGCGGTCGATGAATATGTGGTCGATGCCTTGGGTGCTTTCGACGGCAAGAAACTTGTTTCCGTGCGCCATGCCGGCGTTGAGCTTGAGGATCTGGCGGCTGAAGGCGAGTCCCTCAGTGAGGACGAGACCAAGACCTTGTGCGAGTTTCTCAAAAACGAGCTTGGTGACCGCGTGGTTTCCGTTTCCAGCGGCAAGCGTTTGGTCGAAAACCCGGTCATCGCGCTGGTGCCAGCCGATGGTATGAGCCCGCAGATGCGCCAGATGATGAAGGCGATGGACGAGAACTTCAAAGACGAGGTCAAGGTCGAGCTCGAGATCAACCCGCGTCACGCG
>CAIVXP010000216.1 GCA_903909905.1 Akkermansiaceae bacterium | reverse complement strand
CGGTGAGCGCAGCAGCATGCCAGTTTTCTGACGGCTGATGAAAGCGGGCCATGGCAATGACTCAATGACTCAAAAGCTGAATTGAAAAGCCGAAACGATGGCTTTGAGCGTGGCGGCGGTTTTCAACCGCCAAGCCTATCCTCGACAAGGGCCGGTTGATGTCGTATGTAACTCTCATGATTCTTAGTGCTGTCATCACCGAAGCGGAAGAGGGAGGTTTCGTGGCCTACAATCCCGAAACCGGGACCACCACCCAAGGTGAAAGCTTCGACGAGGCCATGGCCAATCTGCGTGAAGCCACGGAACTCTACCTGGAAGTCTTTCCGATGAAATCAAAGACACCTGCGGTACTCACTTGTTTCGAGCTTTCCCATGCCCAAGCTGCCGGTTGTTAGCGGAAAGGAATGCCGCAAGGCTCTCGGGCGACTCGGTTTCGAGGAGTCCCGCCAACATGGCAGTCATGTGGTGATGAAGCGTGGCGAGTCTGGTTGCGTCGTGCCAGCGCATTTCGAAATCAAGACTGGCACTCTTTCCGGCATCCTTAAGCAGGCGGGTGTGAGTGTGGAAGAATTTCTTGAAGCGTTGGGCCGTTGAAACTTTCAGAAGCGTGAACCCTAATGCAATGAGCAAGATGGGTATGGCGGATGGAATCCGCCACCACGATGGTTTATCCCATCCCATTACAAATCAAAAAAGCGTTTCGCCTTTTTGAAAAACCCTTCTTGCATCGGGGAATTGTGCACGCCGATCGATTCGGAAAACGCGCGCAGTTTTTCCTGCTGATCGCTGTTGAGTTTGGTGGGCACCTCGACTTGCACGCGGACGTTCAGATCGCCACGGCGTCCGCCGGAAAGTGTGGGCATGCCCTTGTCGCGCAGGCGGAAAACCGTGCCGCCTTGAGTGCCGGCAGGAATCTTGATCGATGACTGACCATCGAGCGTCGGCACCTTCAACTCGCCACCGAGTGCGGCGGTCGAGAAGGGAAGGGGGACTTCGCAGAAGAGATCGGAGTCATCGCGTTCGAAGATGTCGTGATCGCGGACATGCAGGAACACATAGAGGTCGCCTGCCGGGCCGCCGCGCACGCCAGCGTCGCCATTGCTGGTCGAGCGCAGCCGCGTGCCGGTATCCACGCCGGCCGGGATGCGCAGCTTGATGCGGCTTTCCTTTTGCACGCGTCCTTCGCCTTTGCAGGCCTTGCAGGGATCGCTGATCGTTTCGCCTGCGCCCCGGCATTCCGGGCAGGTGGTTTGTTGGATGAAGATGCCCGACTGGCGCGAAACGACTCCGCGGCCACCGCAGCTTTGGCAGGTTTTCACGCCGCCCGAACCTTTGGTGCCTTTGCTATCGCAGGTATCGCAGGGCATGTAGCGTTCGATCTCGAGTTCTTTCTCGACGCCGCGCGCGGCTTCCTCGAGCGAGATTTCCAAATCATATCGCAGGTCGCTGCCGCGTTGTTTGCCGGAGCTTTTGCGCCTTGCGCCACCACCACCAAAAAATTCCTCGAAGCCACCACCAAAGGCGCCGCCAAAGACCTGCGAGAACATGTCCATCGGGTCGTGGAATCCACCACCGGGACGACCTCCACCATTCGAGAATGCCGCGTGTCCGTAGCGGTCGTAGGCCGCGCGTTTGTCGGCATCGCTCAAGGCTTCATAGGCCTCGCCGAGTTCTTTGAATTTTTCCTCGGCCGTATGATCGCCGGGGTTTTTGTCCGGATGAAACTTCACCGCGAGTTTGCGGTAGGCCTTCTTGATTTCGTCGGCACTCGCGTCGCGGGAAACTCCCAGAATTTCGTAGTAATCGCGTTTGTCAGCCATGGGGATCAGTCAGCGCCTCCTTCCGCAGCGGCCGGTGCTTTGGAAACCACCACGCTTGCCGGGCGCAGCAGGCGGTCGCGCAGCTTAAAGCCGCGGCGTGTCACCCGGATGATATCGCCTTCTTTGATCTCCGCCGATTCCTCCTGCGCCACCGCGTCGTGAAGGTTGGGATCAAAGGCTCCACTGGCCACGAGCTCTTCGACGCCTTGCGAGGATAGAAACTCGTTGAGCTGGCGGCGGACCATGTCCATGCCGATATAGATCATCGACGAGGTGTCCTGTGCCGCGGCTTGCATGCCCATTTCGAAGTTGTCGATCACCGGCAAAAGTTCTTCGAGCAGGCGTTGATTCGAATACCGCACCGCTTCCTCGCGTTCGCGGGCAGTGCGCTTGCGCAGGTTGTCCATTTCGGCGGCAGTGCGCAGGGAAAGATCCTTCCATTTGGCGGCCTCGGCTTCGAGCTGCTCCCATGGATCAAGCTCCG
>CAIVXP010000215.1 GCA_903909905.1 Akkermansiaceae bacterium | reverse complement strand
GCGTCCGTATCCCGCGAAGTTGCACAAGCTGCGCAATGCGCTCGATGGCATCGACTTTCTTGCAATCGATCGTCTCAACCGGATGCGCAAGAATGCCAAAATCATCCGTCGCAGCGATGCCGATGCGGGCATCGCCGTGGTCAATCCCGAGCGCGGGATGCGGTGAGTTGGAATCAGCGGTTTTCAATTTTCTATAATCGATGCGAAACTGGCACTCTCATTTTATCTTCCAAGATATCGACCACTGATTTCAGGATCAAAGTAAATGCTCCGGCAGCACATCGGTGAGCTGCTTGATGGCGTCGGCTTGGTGACGATTGGCAACGAGCAGCGCGTCTTCGGTTTGCACCACGATCAGGTCATCCACGCCGAGCAGCGCGATGCGGCTTTGGGCGCGTGCATTGAAGACGATGTTGTTTTCCGAATCGATCTCGGTGAGCTCGCTGTTTGAGCGGTTTTCTTCTCCGTATTTCGGCAAGTGTTTGGAAATCGAGATCCACGAGCCGACATCGTCCCAGTCGAAGGTGGCCTCGATGTTGAGTACGCGGTCGGCTTTTTCCATGAGCGCGTAATCGATCGACCTTGCGGGGAGCTTGGGAAATTGCGCGGCGATGGTCGCATGGACATCTTTCGATTGGCGGACCTCGGAAATGAATTCGGCGAGCTCCGGCGCATGGCGCGCGAGTTGCTCAACAACCGTCGGAATTTTCCAAACGAACATGCCAGCATTCCAGGTGAAGCCACCTTGGCGGAGAAATTGCTCGGCCATTTCGGGGTTGGGTTTTTCGCGAAAGCATTTCACTTCGAAGGGCGGGTTCTCGCAATCGAGCCCGGCAATCACCGCGCGTTCGCCGCGTTCGATATAGCCGTACGACGGGCAAGCCCATGTCGGTTGGATGCCGATCGTGACAAGTCCGTCGGCCGACTGCGCGCTGAGGATCGCATCGCGCAACACTTCTTGAAACGAAGCCATGTCCTGAATGAGTTGGTCGGACGGAAGCACCAGCATCACCGCATCGGGATTTTTCGCGGAGACGAGCCCGATGCCAAGGGCGACCGCCGGTGCCGTGTCGCGTTTGGCCGGCTCGGCAAACACATTGGCCGCGGGCAACATCGGTGCGGCCGCGCGCACGGCATCGACCTGCTTTTCATTAGTGAGCACGAATATCTGCTCGACCGGCACCAAGCCATCGAGGCGACGAATGGTTTGCTCGAGCAGCGTGCCGGACCCGAAGAGGTCGAGCAGTTGCTTGGGTCGGGAGTTGCGACTCAAGGGCCAGAAGCGCGTGCCGGATCCGCCGGCGAGGATCAGCGCATAGGTGTTGTTAGGCGATGGCATGACCCCACCAACTTGCGGGATGCAGACCTTGTGGAAAAGCCGCAATCGTCGGAAATTTTCGTTTCCATGGTTGTCGCGGCGCCACCAATCGGCTAGATTGGTGACATGTCAGCCGAACATTCCGGATCAAAACCCGTGTGGATTGAAACCAGCGCACTCGCCGCACCGACCTTGCTTGGAGCTGCTGCGGGATTCCTGATTGGCGATCTGATGCATCGCAATGCGCGCCGGGGATTTGGCATCGGCATCGGCGCGCTCGGCGTGGCTGCATTGCTTCCTTTTGTCGTTGATGGCCTCAACAACCTAGTGACCGGCCCGAAAAGCAAGTTCGGCGTGAAACGCAGAATCCAAGGCATCCGCGACGCTGGCATTGGCGCACCGGATCACGACGAGGTCGACGCAGAGCTACGCGAGCAAGGCTTGCTGTAAGACCGCAAGCCAATACTTGCCGTTTTGATCGGCGGCTTGCAGTTGATCAGCGCACGACGCGGGCGCTGCCGCCCTTCATGAGCTTCTCGACTTCCTTGCGAGTCACCATCGATGTGTCGCCGGGAGTGGTCGATGCTAGCGCACCGTGAGCCGCGCCGTAATCGACCGCCGCTTGCGGGTCATTCTTCTCAAGAAACCCGAAGGAAAGCCCGCTGGCAAAGCTGTCGCCACCACCGACGCGATCGAGAATGTCGAGCTCGGGGTACTTGCGGCTTTCGTAAAATTTTCCGTCGTGCCAGCAGATCGCGCTCCAGTCGTTGCGCGAGGCGGTGATCACGCGGCGCAATGTCGTGGCGGCCACCTTGAAGTTTGGATATTCCTTAACCGCCGTCTCGATCATGCGCTTGAAGGCATCGGTCTCGATGGTGCTGAGGTCGTGATCAACGCCCTCGACTTCAAAGCCGAGCGATGCGGTGAAGTCCTCCTCGTTGCCGATCATCACATCGACATGCTTGGCGATTTCGCGATTCACCTCGCGGGCCTTGGCCTGACCGCCGATGGACTTCCACAACGATGGGCGGTAGTTGAGGTCGTAGCTGACGATGGTGCCGTGTTTTTTGGCGGCCTTGACCGCCTCGATGGTGATCTGCGCGGTTGATTCGGAGAGCGCAGCAAAGATGCCGCCGGTGTGAAACCAGCGCGCACCAAGTTTGCCGAAGATGTGATCCCAGTCGTAGTCGCCGGG
>CAIVXP010000214.1 GCA_903909905.1 Akkermansiaceae bacterium | reverse complement strand
CAACCAGCCAAGGCCAAACCCTTTCCACCCCGCACACCTGCCCTCAAGCGACCACATCACCGCCAGCATCGGCACCAGCGACACCCACACGAGCCATGTTTGACCAAACGGCACAAACACCGCGGCGGTTATCAACCCGCTCGCGACGACCGCCATTGCCTTGATCCATCCGATACGCTCTGCCATGCCGCAAGCATCCACAGGATCCCCCGCGCGGTCCATCGCGAAACATCCACAACCATCACTGCTCAAGCAAACGGGTTGATCGGCGTGATGCCTTTGATGTTTAAAAAATCGTTGTCGTTCTCGGTCACGATGACGGGGATCTTTTCGCGGAGCATCAGGGCGGCGAGTTGCTGATCAAAATACTTTTGGCGCGTGATACCTCCCTTCACACAGAGATCGAGCGCACTGTGCACGCTGCCAAGCGTGAGCGGTAGCACGGTCAAGCCCCGCAACTGCGAGATGGCTTGGATTTTTTTACGCGCCAGAACGGGGCTGTCCGGTGGCTGATTTTTGGGACCGGTGAGGTTGGGGTACATTTCCGCGAGGTTTTGCACCGATATGAACAATTCAACCCCGGCCCGTTTGCGAAGAGCCAACACCTCCTGGGCCCTATGATGACGAGGATCGGCCGCAAGCGTCGCATAAATGAGCACATTGGTATCCACCAACAACCGACCCGCCAGGTTCTCAACGCTCATAAGTTTCCTCTCGGCTGAAGTTGCCCTGAAAACGCCCTTGGGAGGTGACGATTTCATCCTTTGCATCCAGACGACTGCTCAAAAACTCCTCCAAGGCCATTTCTATGACCTGGCTCCGCGAGCGGCGTTCCTCTTGACCATAGCGGTTCAAGTCTTCCACGAGATGCTCGTCGATTGTAGCACTGATGTGGGATTTCATGGCATGAATATGTTACGAATGCCTGACTCTGTCAAGTTGGCGGTTCAAGCGAGCTCGGTTTTGCAGGCATCGGCGCCATGAGAAGGGGCAATTTCTCTTGGAAGACACCCTCACCCACCCTTTGCTGGTGCCGTGGAAACGATCCGGATCCGCGGCGCACGACAACACAACCTGAGGAACATCGATGTCGATATCCCCAAGGGCAAACTCGTGGTCATCACCGGCCCCAGCGGATCAGGCAAATCCTCGCTCGCCTTCCACACTCTCTACGCAGAAGGACAGCGCCGATATGTGGAGTCACTCTCGGCCTACGCACGTCAGTTTCTTGATCAGTTGGAAAAACCTGATGTCGATTCGATCGAAGGCCTCAGCCCCTCGATCGCGATCGAACAACGCAGTGGCGGGCTCAATCCGCGCTCGACCCTCGCCACCACCACCGAGATCCACGATTACCTGCGTATCCTCTGGGCCGCCGCCGGCATCCCGCACGACCCGCAATCCGGCATCGCACTCCAACGCATGGGCCCAGCCGACATCGTGCAAGCACTCATCGCACTCCCGCAAGGCAGCAAGGTCACGCTGCTTTCCCCGGTGCCAAAAGAAGAACTCGCCGACCCCGCGCGCCTGCTTGCCGACCTCCAACGCCAGGGATTCATCCGCGTGCGCATCGATGGCGAAATGTTCGAAATCGAAAATGCCAAGTGGCCACAAGGACCCTTCACATTGGAAATTGTCGTCGACCGCTTTGTGATCCGACCCGACTCGGAATCACGCATCGCCGACTCGGTCGAAACCGCCCTCCGGCTCTGCGGCGCAGAAACGATCGCCTCGCAT
>CAIVXP010000213.1 GCA_903909905.1 Akkermansiaceae bacterium | reverse complement strand
TTGCTTGCTGGGTGGTGGATGAAAAAATCCTCGGGCCGCGGGCTCATGATTTGTGCGTGGGCTTTGCTGGCGCTGGCGGCGTTGCTGGTGAATTCGCCTAATGGTCGCAGCGTCGCTGGTTGGCTTTATCCGCTCGGTGTATCGCTTTATTCAGCGATGCTGGTGGCGGTGCCGGGTTGGTTCTCGGGTGCGAAAGATGCGCGAGCGGCGGCATGGCGAGCAGCATGGATTTTTTCGGTCGCCGGATGGTTTGGTTCAGCAAACGGAATCGCGATGGCTGGTGAATTGCAGCGGGTGCCGGTTATGTTCATCGTCATCGCCGGAATTTGCGTGTGGCTTGCCACAGGTTTTTCCAAAGCTCTGCGTTGGCGCAACTGGTTCATGGTCGCGTTGGTTGTCTTGCCAGCGTTGATTGCAGGTCGTGCCAAAACTGCTGCGGAAATCGCGCCAACGCCGATCGAGCGTGGTCGTGCGGTGTATGTGGCGGAAGGATGCATCAACTGCCACTCGCAGTATGTGCGTCCGATTGCGCTCGATGAGGCCACATGGGGAAGTGCCGGCAAGCTCCAGCAAGTGCTCGCAGGAAAGCCGGTGCTGATCGGCAATCGCCGCCAAGGGCCCGACCTTCAGCATGTGGGACTGCGTCGCTCGGAAGCTTGGTTGAAAATCCATTTCATCGAACCTCGAACCCTCGTGCCTGGTAGTGTGATGCCTTCCTACGCACACCTTTTCAAGGATCAACGAGGAGACGATCTGGTGGCTTATCTCAAATCACTCGATGCGGATCGCGCTTTTGAAATCATGGGTGAGCGTGAACAATGGCAGCCTTCGACGAGCGCAAAAAAGGCGGATGCCAAACATCTTTTCGCAAACCATTGTGCCGCGTGCCACGGCTGCGATGCACGAGGTGGTGGCAAGCTCGCCAGTCGTCTGATTCGACCGCCTACGAATCTCGCGGATGGCCCTTATCTATGGACCGCTGGTGAAGGAGAAGACGCATGGCAACGCGTCGCGCGAACGATCAAGTTTGGTCTTCCCGGAACCGATATGCCAGGCCACGAAGTGTTTGACGATGCGATGATCCGCGCGCTGTCTGATGAGCTGATGTCGTGGCGCGTAAAGTGATTCGCGGCGCGCGCTGATCTTTCAACTTCGCGGAATTTCCCACGATTGGCCGATGTGGCCCGCAATGAATTTTTCCGCCGCGATGTTTCTTGCTTCGAGCGCGGCGCTCAAGCGCAGCGGTGGCTCGCCCATGGGTTCGTCGGTGAGCTTGAAGGTGCCCCAGTGCATCGCGACGGCTCTGCGGCATCCGCTTTCGAGAAATGCTTCGACGGCTTCCTCGGGATTCATGTGCATCGCTTGCATGATGTCGCGCGGATCGTAGGCGCCGATCGGGATCATGCCGAAATCGATCGGACCATGACGCTCGCCAATTTCATGAAAGGCGGGGCAATAACCGGTGTCGCCCGCATGCCAGAGTTTGCTGTTGGCATCTTGGATCAACCACCCGCACCAGTGGCCCAGGTCGCGGTCACATAGGCTGCGCGCGGTGAAATGCTGCGCTGGCGTGGCAGTGATCGTGATCTCGTCGCTGATCGCATGCGCGCTATGCCATGGGATCTCAGTGACATTGCGAAAGCCCTTTTTCGCGAGCCAATGCGCATGACCCTGTGGCGTGATCAAAGGCGTATCCGTGCCGATTTGCCTCAGCGTTTGAATATCCAGATGATCATAATGCGAATGAGTGAGCAGCACCGCATCGATCTTTGGAAGGTCGGTGACGCGGCAGGGCGTCGCTGTTTTGCGTCGAAGCTGGGGCAGGGGAAGGGGCGAGCAGTAGTCGGCAAAAATCGGATCGATCAGCAGCGAGATTGTCCGTGATTGCACGAGGAACGACGAATGCCCAAGCCATGTCGCGCGCCATGATTCATCGGTCGGTGGCTGTAAGCTTGAGGCATCGAGCTTAAGGCATTGCGGCAAAGCTATGGCCTCTGGCTCATGCGCCTTCCGCCGCTGCAACAACGATCCTAACTTCCAGCGAAGAATGTCGGCAACTCCATGACCTTTATGGGCCCATGGGTTGGTGAATCTGCCGTACTTTCCGCTCATTTTCATGGCAAAGATCCATCAAAACCGTGCGGACAGCGAATGGAAAAACACTCTATCCTCGATCTGCATCGAATGGCGGTACGGGAGAGATTGCCTGCGCTGCGCTCCGGCCAAGCCAATATGGCTCGCGTTGCTCGCTCGATGTGATGGGTCGCCAACGCTCCCGCTGCTTTCAAACCCTTTCCTCCGCTTCGCTACGGAAGGGGTTTTGACTTCGCACCGCTCCGTCCAAGCCAAGTCCGATTTCCTCTTCCGAAAAATCGATTGAATGCCATCGGGGCAAATGCCCCAGTGCTTTCATCTCAACCCCTCTGTGGATAAAGTCCCCCTAGTGTGGAGACTAACGCTGAGTGTCTAAACAGCCGCGGAACGGGAGAGATTGCCTGCGCTGCGCTCCGGCCAAGCCAATATGGCTCGCGTTGCTCGCT
>CAIVXP010000212.1 GCA_903909905.1 Akkermansiaceae bacterium | reverse complement strand
GCATCGGCGGTACCTCAAGCAAGAGATGGATGTGATTCGACATCAGGCAGTAGGAAAGGATCCGGCAGCCAGAGAACTTTTCCTGCATGCGCATGATCGCCCGAAAGCGCTCGCGCTCAGCTTGTTCAAACACAAAGCGCCGGTCCACCACGCGGCTGATGCAGTGATAAATCGCCGGCTTTTCCGCCGAATCCTTCCAAGGCGCCAACCATCGCTTGCTACTCATGCCCCACCAATAACCACGCCCCGCCCAGACCGCAAGGGAAATCTCTACAATTTGTCTGGGAAATTGTAGAGATTGACTTGGATTGACTTGCAAATTGAGTTCCTCACCGCACCGATGCCCGCCGCAAGCGATCCATGATCGCCACACCAAGGCCAGTCTCGCTCACAGGCTCGGCGACGATCGCATCGAGCCCGGCCTCATCGAGACTGCGCATGACATAAAACAAGCGGATCGCCGCCTCGGCGAGCTTTCCGCTACCGGGACTCAAGGCCTCGACACGCTCCCATGGATGCATGGTCACATATCGACCATCATCCTCGCCACGATAACTCATCAGCCCATATCGCATGCCAGGCTCGGGATGAAAATCACTCGGATCGGAAAGCAAAATCAGTGGAGTGTGCGGCGCGTAGTGGCTCGGCAACTGACCCGGCGCATGCGGTGCATCACCGGGTTTCTCCTTGAGCTTCTCGACCTTGCCGAACGCCTGCAGTTGCTCCTTGGTCACCGGACCCGCGCGATGCAATCTCAACACTGGTTTTTTGCCCTCGCGCGGCTCGATGGAAATGATCGTGCTCTCAAGACCCTCGGTGCATGCACCACCATCGACGATCAAGGGAATCCTGCCCTCCAACTCTTTCATCACCGCCGATGCGGAGGTCGGCGAAATCCGACCGAAACGATTCGCACTCGGCGCCGCAATCGGCTGACCCAACTCTTTGTTGATTGCACGAAAAACCGGATGCGCGCTCTGCCGCACCGCCACAGTCGGCAAGCCACTCGTCACGAGATCAGGCACATCAGGGTGCTTGGGCAAAATCAAGGTCAGCGGCCCTGGCCAAAAAGCCTCGGTGAGACGACTGACATCTTCGACAATTTCATCCGGCACCAAGGCCACCCGCTTCAAATCACCTCGCGAGGCAATGTGCACGATCAGCGGATCAAATGACGGCCGCTCTTTCGCCGCAAAAACCTTTGCTACCGCATCGGCATTGAAGGCATCCGCCGCCAAGCCATACACGGTCTCAGTCGGCAAGGCCACGATCTCACCGGCACGCAACAGCGATGATGCCTCGCGGATAGCCTCCTTCATGTCATCGTCGGTGGCCTGGATGATGCGCGTTTCGGACATGGCGGGGTCATGCCACAGACCCTCGCGGATTGCGAACACCTATTTTGGGTTTCCCTCGCGATCAGCCAGCGCTAGTTTTGATTCATGAACGAAACTCAAGCGACGCCGAAAAACATCGTGCTGGTCGGCTTCATGGGCAGCGGCAAAACGACCGTCGGCCGCGAGCTGCACCAACGCCTCGGCTACCCGCTGGTCGACATGGACCAAGTGATCGAGGAACGCGCCGGCAAGTCGATCCCCGCGATCTTCGCGGAGTCGGGCGAAGTAGGATTTCGCGAAATGGAAACTTCCTTGCTGAGGGAAATCACCAACCACGCAGGCAGCGAGCGACGCATCATTTCCACCGGCGGTGGCATCGTCGGCAGCGAGGAAAACCGCGCTTTGCTCAAACAACTCGGCTATGTCGTGTGGCTCAGCGCACCGATCGATGTGATCCTGAAGCGCACCGGCAAAAACCGCAACCGCCCACTGCTCCACACCGATGACCCGGCCGCAACAATTCAACTACTCATGGACCAACGCAACCCGCACTACGAGCAGGTAGCTCACCTGAAACTCGACACCTCGGGCCTCGATTTCAGCGAGCTCGCCACCGGCATCCTCGAGTGCGCCCGCTACTTTTTCAACACCCGCTCATGACCTCGCCCGAGGCACAGGTGAAACAATGGGCCGCCGAGGCGGGCTTCGACGATTGCCGCTTCGCCAAAGCCGGCACCGCAAGCCATGCGCAGGAATTTCTCGATTGGATCGAGCACGGCAAACACGGCGACATGGCCTGGCTCGAGCGCAACCCGCATCGCCGCTGCGACCCGCGCGAAGTTCTGCCCGAATGCCGCACGGTGATTTGCCTCGCCCTCAATTATTTTCCGGGCGACAAACCCTTCCCCGAAAACCACCCCGGCGGCTACCGCATCGCCCGCTACGCATGGAACAACGATTATCACGACCTGATCGAAAAAAAACTCAAGGAGCTTGATCAAAAATTACAAACCCTCGGCGGCACGCAAAAATTCTATGTCGATACCGGCCCGGTCCTCGAACGCGATTTTGCCAGCGATGCCGGACTCGGCTGGAATGGCAAATCGACGATGCAAATCCACCGCCGACTCGGCACCTGGTTTTTTCTCGCCGACATCCTCACGACGCTCGACCTCACACCCGACGCGCCGATCCGCGACCACTGCGGCTCATGCACCCGCTGCATGACGGCTTGTCCGACCCAAGCGATCACCGCCCCGCGCCAACTCGATGCCCGCCGCTGCGTTTCCTACCTGACCATCGAACACAAGGGCCCGATCCCCAGCGAATTTCGCCGCGCCATCGGCAACCGCATCTATGGCTGCGACGACTGCCTGCAAGCCTGCCCATGGAACCGCTTTGCCAGCACCTCCCGCGAGGCAAGCTTTCACGCCCGCGAGTCGGTGTTCTCAATGAAAATGCGCGATTTCCTGAGCCTCACCGACGAGTCCTTCCGCGCGCTCTTCGCAAAATCCCCCATCAAACGCATCAAGCGCCCCGCCTTCCTCCGCAATGTCTGCGTCGCACTCGGCAACACCGGCACCACCGATGACCTCCCCGCACTCAGACAAGCCGCCCAAGACCCCCACCCGCTTATCAGCGAACACGCACTCTGGGCCATCGCCGAGATCGAAAGCCGCGGAACATGCATGCACTCAGGCTCCGAGACCCGAGTTTGAGCTTGCAAGCCCGGCACGAAGGGCTTAAGAATCGCTCCCACAGCTTCTGACGAAAGAAAGGAGTGGGTCTCGTACCCACTCTTTTGCGTCTACGGACATCAGAAGCAGCGATCGCACACAACGCCCGCCATGACCAACGATATCGTCGCCCTCATCGAATACTACGAAAAGGAAAAAGGCATCGACCGCGACAAGGTTGTCGCCGCCTTGGAATTCGCATTCATCTCCGCCTACCGAAAAATGGTTCCCGGTGCCGACGCGATCGAAAACATCCGCGCCGATGTGAACACCCGCAAAGGCGAAACCCGCATCTTTGCCTCACTCAGCGTCGTGGCAGATGACGATTATGCGGACAAGTTCAACGAAGTCCCCCTCTCCACCGCGCTCAAGAAAAACCCCTCGACCGCCATCGGCGAAGAGGTGGAATTCAACATCACGCCCAAAGACTTCGGCCGCATCGCCGTCCAAACCGCGAAGCAAACGATGATGCAACGCCTCCGCCAAGCGGAGAAGGAAATGATCTACGAGGAGTTCAAGGATCGCGCCGGAGACATCGTATCAGGCACCGTCCGCCGCTTCGAGCGCAACGATGTGATGATCGACCTCGGCAAGTTCGAAGGCATCATGCCCAACCGCGAACGCGTCCAAGGCGAAGATTACAACATCGGTGACCGCATCCGTTGCTATGTGCTCGCAGTCGAAAACAAAGGCCGCGGCCCGGAGATCATCCTCTCGCGCAGCCACCCGAATTTCGTCCGCCGCCTGTTCGAGGCCGAGGTCAACGAAATCTCCGACCGCACGGTCGAAATCCGAGGCATCGCCCGCGAAGCCGGATTCCGCACCAAGGTCGCTGTCTGGAGCAGCGATCCGAAGGTCGACCCCGTCGGCGCCTGCGTCGGCATGCGCGGAGCTCGCGTCAAAAACATCGTCCGCGAACTCAACAACGAAAAAGTCGACATCATACGCTGGAGCGAAGACCCCAAGGAATTTGTCCGCGAAGCACTCAAGCCCGCCGAACTCCGCTCGATCAGCGTCGATGAGGAAAACAAGATCGTCCATGTCACCGTCGATGAAATCGACCTCAGCAAGGCCATCGGCCGCAAAGGCCAAAACGCCCGCCTCTCTTCCCGCCTCATGGGCTGGGATGTGCAGGTCCGCCGCGACGAATCGAAGGAAGAACAATTCAAGGAAAAGATCGGCGGCGCCGCTCACACGCTCGCCGAACAACTCGAGATCACCGACGAACTCGCCAACAAGCTCACGCTCGCCGGCGGATTCAACCCGGAAATGATCGTCGACATGCCCTCCGAATACATCGCCTCAGCCCTCGAAATCACACCCGAGGCCGCCGATGCGATCCTCGCCCGCGCCCAATCCCTCGTCTCCGGCGGAGAAGCAGTCACCAGCAACGACTGATCCCCGCCCACCCCACACACCACTGCTAGAAAAGCCGGATGCCCAAAAAAAGCGACAGCTCACCACCCGAACAGGACAAGGTGCTCGACCTCCTCGAGACCACCAAGAAACCTTCACGCCGTGAGCGCCAACGCCAGGATGCGGAAGCCAAAGCCCCAGCACCGAGCAAGCTCGATCAAGCCAAACTCAATGCCCTCGACCTTTTCGCCGAGGAAGCCAAACCCAAAGTTCGCAAAACCGCCGCCAAACCAAAGGCAGTGATCGGGTCGATTTCCAAGGTTCTCGAAAAAGAGGACCCGTCGATGGTCAAAATCCCTGCTCCTGCATCAGATTCAGCACCCGTCGCAAACTCTGTCGCTGACGAGGAGTCAAGCGACCCAAGCGACCCAAGCGACCCAAGCGACTCTGGTGATCCGAAGCTGATCGTCATCAAGCCGCCGATCCTGGTTCCCGAACTCGCTTCACGCCTCGGCCTGAAGCCGTTCAACATCATGGCCGACCTGATCAAGCTCGGCGTTTTCCCCGCTCCCAACCAGCCGATCGAACCGGAAATCGCAGCGAAAATTTGCGACATCCACGGCTTCACCTTCGAACGCGAAAAACGCGACAAGGAAAAAGGTTTTCACAAGGTCGAGGAAGTCATCACCGAACCCGAAGCACCCGCCGCGGAACCGGAAGACCAACTCAAGCCGCGCCCGCCCATCGTCACGATCATGGGCCATGTCGACCACGGCAAAACCTCGATCCTCGACTACTTCCGCAAAACGAAAATCACTGCCGGCGAGGCGGGTGGCATCACCCAGCACATCGGTGCCTATCAGGTGATCCACAACAATCACGAAATCACCTTCCTCGACACACCGGGCCACGCGATTTTCTCCGACATGCGCGCACGCGGTGCCGACATCACCGACATCGTGGTGCTCGTGGTCGCTGCCAATGACGGTATCATGCCGCAAACGCTCGAAGCGATACAGCATGCGAAAAAGGCCAAGAAGACCATCATCATCGCGATCAATAAATGCGATCTCCCCTCGGCGAATGTCGAACGCGTGAAGTCCCAACTTGCCGAACACGGCCTGCAAACAACCGACTTCGGCGGTGATACGGAATTCGCCGCAGTCTCAGCTCTCAACGGCCAAGGCATGAACGACCTGCTCGACCTGATCAGCCTCCAGGCCGAAGTTCTCGAGCTCAAGGCCAACCCAAAATCCACTGCCCGCGCTGCCGTGATCGAGGCCCGCGTGGTCCCCGGCCGCGGCACCACCGCCACAGTGATTGTGGAATCCGGCACCCTTAAAATCGGCACCCCCTTCATTTGCGGCCCTTACGCCGGCAAGGTCCGATCGCTCATCAACGATCGCGGCGCCAGCGTCAAATCCGCCCACCCGGGCATGCCGGTCGAAGTCATCGGCTTTGAGGAACTTCCAAACGTCGGCGACCACCTCACTGAAATGAAATCGGAACGCGAGGCCAAAACCCTCGCCGCCGATCGTCAGGAACATCAGCGCATCGCTCGCCTCAAACCGCAACATCGCAACCGCCTCGAAGATCTCTACTCGATGGTCAAGGACGGCGGCGGCAAGGCCATGCTCAAGCTGATCCTCAAATGCGATGTGCAAGGATCGGTCGAGGCGATCAAAAAAGCCGTGCTCGCGATCGAATCGGAAAAGGTCGAATGCACTTTCATCACCGCCGCCGCTGGGCCGATCACCGAGTCGGATGTTGCCTACGCTTCATCGACTGATGCGATCATCCTCGGCTTCAATGTGAAGGTGGAAGCGAAAGCGGTGAAAGCCGCCAAGGCCTCAAGCACCGAAATCAAACTCTACTCGATCGTTTACGAACTCATCGACCAGGTCCGCGAAGCCATGCTCGGACTTCTCGAGCCGCTCAACCGCGAGAGCGTCATTGGCCACGCCGAAGTCCGCAAGGTCTTCAAGCTTTCCAGAGGTCGCGCCGCCGGCTCCTTCGTCACCGATGGCCGCATCCACCGCAAGGCCCACGCCCGCGTCATCCGCGAAGGCATCCCGGTCTTCGACGGCCGCATGTCCACCCTTCGCCGCTTCCAGGAAGAGGTCGAGGAAGTCCGCACCAACTTTGAATGCGGCATCCGCCTCGGCGAATTCAACGAATACCAGGAAGGCGACATCATCGAGTGCTACAAACTCGAAAAAGTCCCGCAGACGCTGTGAGGGCAAAAGCTGCAACTCTGAAAAGCTGAAAAGCTAAAAACAGAACGCCGCTACCCAAGTTACATCTTCTTTCAGCATTTTAGCTTTTATTAAGTCATGTCTCGCCGCCTCGATCGCGTCAACGAACTGCTCCGCCGGGAAATTGGCAATGTGGTCCAGAAGGATTACGAATGGCATGGCAAGCTGGTGACCATCAGCGAAGTTGATGTCACTCAGGACCTCAAAGAAGGCAAGGTCTGGACTAGCGTGCTCGGCGGCGACGCCCAGCCGGTCATCGACAAACTCAACCGCGACCACGGCTCGATCCAATCGAAAGTCATGAAACGCGTAGTGCTCAAATCCACCCCAGTTCTACGCTTCCACCACGACTCCTCCGCCAGCCGCGGAGTCGACATGGTCAACCTCCTCGATGAGGTCGAAAAACTCCCCAAGGCACCGGAAGCCGAACAGGAGTGATCCCGGCCAAATAAACCGCTGTACCATGCGGGCTTGAATCGGTGTATGTTCAGTAACTCACTGACTACCCCGAATCATGAACCCGTCACGCCACACCCTCGCCACTCACGACTCGCTCATTGCCCACACGCTTGGCGATAAGGACTCGCTCCACTTCCGGTTTTTCAAGGGCGGCCACCTTCATTCGATTCGCCACGGCAACGACCTGATGGTCAATCTTCGCTACGGCTGCCCGCTTGCGGGATCGATGCACCATGTGGCGCTGGAACTTACCGAGCCCAAGGGCACGCGCGTCATCACGCTGATTGGACCCGGATCCGAAGCCAGTTTCTCAATCACCGATGACAGCGCAACCTGGACCCGTGCCGATGAGCAAATGGATATCACAGTCATCATTTCTTTGAAATCGGATGGCAATGGCTGGGACACGGAAATCATCGTCAAAAATCACTGCAAGACCCCCATCGCATGGCGAGTGCTTCATGGCCTTGATATCGGCCTCACCTCGCCTGCCGCAGCCCGCAACAACGAGTCGTACACCAGCCAGTACATCGATCACCATCCACTCGATCATCCGAAATTCGGCAAGGTGATCGCCAGTCGCCAAAACCTGAAGGTGAACGGCAAGAACCCCTACCTCATCCAAGCCTGCGAACAGGGCTGTGACGAATTTGCAACAGACGCCAGCCAAGTGTTTGGCTCAATGATCAATCGCCATCATCATCCTCATTGTCTCGGAGTAAACGCAGCTGTCCTCACCGGCCTCAAGCAAGCCGAGTCGTCCTACGGCGCCCTGCTCAGTCGCACGATACATACGAATCAGAACGAAAGCGGCACCTGCCGGTTCACCGCATCATTCTTTACCGATCACCCGGAACCAACGAGTTCCGCCGACCTCTCGCTGATCTCAATTCCCAAAAATTCGCAGCGCAATTCAACATCCACGAGCGCTGCCGAATCATGCCGAACCCTGTTTCATCAGCCCGCTGTCCTCCACGGAGAAAATTTGAAGGAGTCTGATCTTCGAAACTTTTTCCCCGATGATTGGGACCTCGTCGAAAGCGATGAGAACGGCCAGCTTCATTCGTTTTTCCTCAAGCACGGCACCAGCCATGTCGTGACACGCGCGAAGGAAACACTTGGACCACGCCCGCACGCCCACATCCTTCGCTCCAGCGCTGGCGATTTTCCGAATGCCTCGCAATTGAGCACCACCGTGCTGATGGCCGGATGTTTCAATTCGTTACTCAGCAGCGGCCATTCGTCGTTTCATCGACTGCTGTCATTTCCACGCGAAACCCATGGGCTCACTCCATCAACCGGCCAACGAATATGGATTCGTCTCAACCAAACATGGCAAGTCCTCGGAGTGCCATCGTGCTTTGAAATTTCGCTCAATGAAGCCCGCTGGATCTATCAACTCACATCACACACAATCGAAATCAAAGTTTCCGTCGACCCCACCCGATCATCCTGCAACACAAACATCACCATCCTGTCCGGCAATCCTGTCGAACTTCTCATCACTCATGGCCTGATCGCCGGAATCAACGAGTACGACGAAACCGCCGAAGTGAAAATCAACTCGCAATCCGCGAGTGCCATCATTCGCGCCAACCGCGATGGGCTTTTTCGCAAGGAAGATCCAGACGCGCACTTCACGCTACGCGCCAAAGATCCGGCATCCGTCGCATCATTTGGCGGAGCGGAGGCTTTCGGTGGCGAAAGCGGCCATGCGATGCTCGTGATGCAAACCCGCACCGTAAAATCCTTCGAAATCGAAATCGAAGGCCACAGCCAACTCGCAATCGAATCGACGGAAAAATCAAGTTGGCTCGACGATGCGCGAAAAATCAACCTCATTCACGAACATCATGCCATCACGCGTATGAACCACATCCTTCCATGGTTCGTCCACAACGGCATGATCCACCTCACGGTTCCGCACGGCATCGAGCAATACAATGGCGGCGCATGGGGCACACGCGATGTCACCCAAGGATCCGTGGAAATGCTACTGGCACTCGGGCGTCATGAAAGTTGCCGCGAAATCATCCTGCTGACCTACCGTCACCAGTTCATCGGCGAAAACAACTGGCCGCAGTGGTTCATGACCGACCCTTTCGGCTGGATCCAGCAAGCCCATTGCCACGGCGACATCCCGCTCTGGCCGCTCAAGGCACTCTGCGATTACATTGAAGCAAGCGGCGACAATTCGATCCTCGAGGAACAAGTCGCGTGGACCCAACCCGGCAGCGCACAAACGACCAGCGAAACTTCGCCACTCATCGATCATGTCGCCGCCAACATCAAATGGCTTCGCGACCACTGCGTGCCGGGCACGGCACTCCTCCGCTACGGCGATGGCGACTGGAATGACTCGCTACAACCGGCAAAACCCGAATTCCGCGAGCGCCTTGTGAGCTCTTGGACAGTAGCCTTGTGCTATCAGGTCCTGCGCCGACTCGAAGAACTCTCGCGACAGTCGAAGCGTGAGTTTCCAGGCCTCGATGGCTTTGCGGACGCTGTCAAAGCCGACTGCCACAAACACCTGATGATCAACGGCACCATCTGCGGGTTCTTCCTCTTCGACGAAAAATCATCCTCAACGGGTCAGCCCCTGCTCCACCCGCACGACAAGCTCACTGGCATTCACTACAGCCTCATCCCGATGACGCGATCGATGCTGGGCGGGCTTTTCTCCATGGAGGAAATGTCACATCATCTCTCGCTGATCGAAGAACACCTGCTCGCCGCCGACGGCGCACGACTCATGGATCGTCCACCCGCCTATCGTGGCGGCATCTGCGAAATCTTTCAACGCGCAGAACTCAGCTCCTGCTTCTCACGCGAGATCGGCATCTTTTACACCCACGCCCACCTGCGCTTCATCGAAACGATGGCCCACCTCGGCAATGCCGATGCCATGCTCACGGCCTTTGGTATGGTGAATCCCGCCGACCTCAAATCATCCGTCATCAACGCCTTACCGCGCCAAGCAAACGCATATTTTTCCAGCTCCGACGCGAATGTCGCATCGCGCTACGAGGCAGCCGAGCGCTATGATGAAATCGTCTCAGGAAAAATCTGTGTGCACGGAGGTTGGCGCATCTATTCAAGCGGCCCTGGGATTTTTCTCAGCCTCGTACTCACCCGCATGCTCGGCATCCGAGGACATTACGGTCACATCATCATCGATCCGGTATTGCCTCGCGAACTCAACGGACTCGAAGCGACCATCCCATGGGAAAACCATTGGCTCAGCGTTCGCTTCGAGGTCCGCAACGCGACACACACCCCGAGTAGGGTCAGCCTCAATGGCTGCGAACTCAAACCTGCAAAATTGACCGAAAACCCCTACCGCCAAGGCGGCTGGATGATCGATGCCACCGCATTCGGCAAGCACCTTGGGCCCGAAGGCAACCTGCTCGAAATCACGTTATGAACGGCGCACAGCGCAAATCCATTTGCCCACCACGCCAAGCAGGCTTAAACAAGACTCAAGCCATGCCAGAAAAACCGTTTTTCTATCAGGACCCTTTTCCGATCGCCGCCGACACAACGGAATACGAATGCATATCTACCGAGCATGTCTCGATGTCGGAGTTCGAAGGCAAACCGATCCTCAATATCGTGCCCGAAGCCCTGACGCTGCTTTCCGCTGAGGCGATTAAGGCGATCAACTTCACACTGCGCCCCGACCACCTCGCACAAGTCGCCGCGATCCTCGATGACCCCGAAGCCTCTGAAAACGATCGCATGGTCGCGCTCATGCTTCTGAAAAATGCCGAGATCGCCTCGCATGGCATCCTTCCATTTTGTCAGGACACGGGCACTGCGACGATCATCGGCAAAAAAGGCCAACAAGTTTGGACCGGCTGCGATGACGCGGAGTTTCTCTCCAAAGGCATTCATCAAACCTACACGAAGGAAAACCTCCGCTACTCGCAAACCGCACCGCTCACGATGTACGAGGAGGTCAACACCAAGACTAATCTCCCCGCGCAAATCGACCTCTACGCCACCGAAGGCGATGCTTATCATTTCCTCTTCGTGAGCAAAGGCGGCGGATCCGCCAACAAAACATTCCTCTATCAGGAAACCAAAGCGCTTCTCAATCCCCAGCGCCTCAAGGAATTCTGCGTCGAAAAAATGCGCTCGCTCGGCACCGCAGCCTGCCCGCCCTACCACCTCACCTTCGTGATCGGCAGCACCTCGGCGGAAAACTGCCTCAAAACCGTCAAACTCGCCTCCACCCGCTACCTCGACCAACTGCCCACCGCCGGCAACGAACACGGCCAGGCATTTCGCGACCTCGAACTCGAAAAGGAACTCCTCGCACTCTCCCGCGAAATCGGCATCGGCGCGCAGTTCGGCGGCAAGTACTTCGCCCTCGATGTCCGCGTCATCCGCCTCCCCCGCCACGGCGCGTCATGCCCGGTCGGCATCGGCGTCTCGTGCTCGGCCGACCGCCAAGCGAAAGCGAAAATCACCAAGGACGGAATCTTCATCGAGAAACTCGAAAAAAATCCCGGTCGTTTCATCCCGGAAAAATTCCACGATTGGAAATTCAAAGGCGTGCCGATCAACCTCGACCTCGGCATGGAGGAAACCCTCAAGACTCTGAAAAAATATCCGGTCACCACCGCCGTCGCCCTCACCGGCACGATCATCGTCGCCCGCGACAGCGCCCATGCGAAAATCAAGGAGATCCTCGACCAAACCGGCGACCTGCCCGATTACTTCAAACAATATCCAGTCTACTACGCCGGACCTGCCAAGACCCCGCCGGGCATGCCTTCAGGCTCCTTCGGCCCCACCACCGCCGGACGCATGGACGGCTATGTCGATATCTTCCAATCGCACGGCGGATCGATGGTGATGCTCGCCAAAGGCAACCGCTCCCAAGCGGTGACCGATGCCTGCAAGAAACATGGCGGATTCTATCTCGGCTCGGCCGGCGGTCCTGCCGCATTGCTTGCTCAGGATCACATCCGTTCGCAGGAAGTCGTCGCCTTCCCCGAACTCGGCATGGAAGCGGTGTGGAAAATCACGGTCGAAAATTTCCCCGCTTTCATTCTCATCGACAACAAAGGCAACGACTTCTTCACCAAGCTCAACACCTGCCCTGTCTGCCATTGAGCGATCAATAGAGGCGATGAATCACGCAGGCCGATCACTCACGATCCGCACGCCATCCGTGCCGATCGTGAAATAAAACCACCGCGTCTCGGGCGGCATGAGTGACGGAAATTTATCGGCCCACTCGGCCACCACCACGCCACCATCTTCAAAAAACTCATCCCAACCCAAAGCGACGAGTTCCTCCGCCGATCCAAGGCGATAAAAATCAAAGTGACTCACCGGCAAGCGTCCGCCGCGGTATTCGTGCACCAGACCGAAGGTCGGGCTCGTGACCTCAGCCATGCAGCCCATTTCCGCGACAAAACCCTTCACCCAATGGGTTTTACCCGCACCGAGATCTCCCACCAGGCCGATCACCGCGCCAGCTTCCGCAACCCGTGCGGCAACCGCACCCAGCTCCATCATTTCCTCAACACTCTCGATTCGCGCCGTCATTGTCGGACCCATGGAACATGCAAAGACTCGGTGCGGTCGATGCAAAAAAAAGGCCAGTCCGCACTCGCGGACTGGCCCAAAAACACAAACCAATGAAACAATGAAAAACTTATGGCAGAAGATTGATCGCGCGCGATTGCTTGATCGCGTTGGTGATCTTGCGGTGAAGCTTGGCCGAAACACCGGTAACGCGGCGCGGCAGGATCTTGCCGGTCTCCGAAGTGAACTTGGTGAGCAGCTCGGGGTTGGTGTGGACCACTAGATCGGCAGGGATATCATGACGCCTGCGAGGCATCTGACGGTTTGCCTTGCGGAAGTTGATACGGCGTTGAACGGTTTTAGGCTCGGACATGGGAAAAATCAGCGAAGTTCACGGTGAAGGGTGCGGCGCTTGAGGAAGTGATTGAATTTCACCTTCTCCAATCGGCCGGGTGTGCGGAGGCTCTTCTTGTTGCGCGTGGTGACGTAACGGGAAGTCGGTTTGCCCTCGGCTTTCGCCTCAGTGCATTCAAGGATGATGATCTCGCGTGGCATGGATGGAAATTTTGGGGGACGCGGAGAATGCCTTAATCCTCCTCTTCGTCAAGCGAAACCGAATCAGAATCTTCATCGTCGGCATATTTTCCGCCGCTAAAGCCCACTTCGTTGGAGGGACGGAAACGCCTTTTGCCGTATTCCTTCTCCCACTGGGCCTGACACTCAACGGTGAGACGGGCAAATGGAATTGCTTCGAGGCGAGCCTGGGGAATCTTGCGATTGGAAAGCTCACAGATCCCATAAACACCCTTGCGGATTCGCATTAAGGCCTCCTCGATCTCGTAAAGCGCATCCTGCTCCTTGGCCAAAACCGATAAGGCAAAATCACGGTCATACGCATCGCTGCCGG